>JAUWIR010000486.1 GCA_030605265.1 Pseudomonadota bacterium
AATAAAGCAATGAATTTGCTCCCCGAAAAGGACAGAACAAGACTATATAACCTAATGAAAAAGTATTATGATTCTTTAACAGATTAACCATTGATATTTTTGAAAATATATGAGGGAAGGGTTAGGGGAAAAACTTCAAAACTACTCGAGGTTTTCTTAGAAGAAAAGAGAAGAGAAACAATAAAAGAGTGGATTAAAGAGGGTAAAATCTCAAAGGATCGTATTATTCAGGGAGAGTAAAATAATAGAAAATAAAACAACTAGAATTAGAAAATAAGGGTAATAAGGTGATGCGGCAGTATGATAAGCGAATATGTGAAGGGGAAGGTTATTATTTTTGTTGATGCTGCTAATCTTGAAAGTTCATTAAAAGATTTGGGTTGGTATATGGATTATAAAAAATTCTACAATTATTTTAAAAATAATGTAGAGTTAGTGGGAATACGTTTTTATTCTGCAAGCTTTAATAATAAAGCTCATAATAATTTTTTTACTGTCCTGAAACGAATTGGTTTTCAGTTGGTTACTAAAAAATTGAAAAAGTGTTGGCATTAACGAAGCAATTCGTTACTTTGGCAATATTAAAATTGGCATGGTACAATAAAAAATTAGTACAGAAAACTATATAAAATGAATTTGTATATTAATTGTTAGGAAAGAATTTTCTATGTATCAACAATGGTCTAATATACTTCTTTATGATGTCTACGAAGAGGCCTTCTTTGGTAAAGCCATTGAAGAAGGATTTGCCAAACCATACCAGTTTCAAGACGATGAGCTTGATATTGCACGAATTGCTGATTGGAACTATGAACATATATATAAGTACAACCATTTTAAATCAGCGGTCTTGCAAATGTTTCTTCTCTATGATAAAGCTATTTTATTAGCTTCTGATCCATCATATGAGGTAGACAAATTAACTTCCACTGGGTTGGTCGATGTAATCCCATATGATCCATTTACGTTCACCGTTGCGGATTGGAATTCTGCAGAACGGGAATATGCAATGTACTTAAAGCCATATCTGATAGACTCACTACTAAAAGAACAATTGTCCACAAAAGAACGCAAGAAACTTAAGAAATATGGATTCACTCCTCGAGAATTTGTTCACACTTTATATGACGTTTCATTTTTACCGGATAGAGCGTTATTGAAAGATAAAGCGTACAAACAGGCAGCTGCGTTCATCAAAGATGACACACATTTAACCTATGAAAGACAAAAAGATAGGTGGACTGAAGTGGGAGTCGATAAAGAGTTTGCAACGCATCTAATTGAAGGTTGGTGGAGATCAAATATCATTCACCCTGTTGAGATGTTAATGGCTCTTCTTGAGCGAAGTATTTTAAATAATGCTGTCTTAATGCAATCAGAATTCAAGTTAGACAATGCCAATCTTTCTAAAATGATTGAAAGCATTACTACTACCAAGTCTATAGGAGATAGTTATCAGATTTTACGAATATCTTTTGAAAAGACGATAGGACAGTTACCAAAATTGAATTCATTGACAGAAGTTCTTCGATTAAAGGAGAAAAGACATAGAGATATTACTAGATTGCGATCTGTTCTGAATGAGATTGAACAGTCATTACGGGAAGGTCGTACTGCTGCAATTAACAAAGCCGAAAATGAATTAAGCAAAGCCGCAAAAGATCTTTCTTGGGGTAATACCGTAGACAAAGTCAGTAGGTGGACAACATATCTATCATTGCCTGTCAGCATTATAGAACTTTATCTAGCTATGCCACCGGTTGCAGGAATATCGTTTGCATTGCTGGGTACAGCATCGACTTTAACATCAAACGTTGTTAAAGCTAAAAATCAATGGATTCAAGTGTTAAGATAATAGCCCTTAACAGCTGCTTCTAGTAGATAATGCGTAGCGTTAGCGGGTTAGCGGGGTCTTAATATTTGACATAATTTTATTCGAATACTAATATTTTGGTATGGCCAGGCCATTACGATTATCTTTTGAAAATGTTTTTACCGTATTACCGTCCAGGGTAATCGGAGAGAGAATAAGATGGAACAGAGAACCGTTCCCTGTTCATTCCTTGAAAAGAGGAAAGAAATAATAAAAGAATGGATTGATTTCGGAAGGATTGAAGTGTGAAAAAGAACCGTCCCTTATTATATTTATATACAGATAGGATAAAGGAATAACGCCTTGAATTTTAACAAAGAAACAATTGACAAACTTATATCAAATTCATTCGAAATTGATTGCATTGATATTTGTTTGACTCAAAAAACGGATAAGAATCCTATTATATATACAGGCCCTGGCACGATTTATCAAGATGAGCATGGAATACTACAGCTAAAACTATACTCGAAAATAAATGACATAGATAAAGAACTTTCGCATCAATTCAAACATTATACCCCGGGAGAAATTATTGCAGACGATAATTATTTCACTCTCAGAGCCACTGCCATGTCTGGCAAGAAATGGGTTGCAGATAATATTTGGATTTCTACTAACGCATTCTTTCCTGCTGCAGGTCTGGTAATTAAAACAAAGATAGACGAAATTAAAAATATTGAACCAAATAAAACTCGGTCAAATACTGAGAAAAAATATTTATTTATTCTTGTGCCGGGCCAATATAAAATGCCTTGTAATAAAGCAGAAGATTTACCGAATGGTGGGTGGCGTCTAAATAGAACTGTGTTTTCAGCCAATGAAATTGATTTTGAATTTAAAAAATATGATGACTATTTAACAATACATGCAAATGCAAAAACAGGGAAACTTGATAAGGATGTATATTTAAAATTGATTGAAGCTTTGAGTATTATTACTGGCTGCAAGGTTCGACCAATAGTCATTAAAAATACTCAAAAGGATAAAGATGAATTAAAAATAAAATCTGTAAATAATTCTTTTACTAATAAAAAACTCTTCCCTCCTTTTAAACACTTCGCTCCCACTGATTTTGAGTCTTTTACCTGTTTTCTTGAGAAATATCTTGTAAACATTAAATCTCCTTTTTCTGATATATTTGGTTTTTGGCATAAAATTAACCGAGCATGGCAGGCAAGTATTGAGAACTCTTCTCTTTCGATTGGAGTCGCCATTGAGGGAACATTAAAGTCATATTTTAGCGAGATAGGATTGGCAGATGAAGAGATCTTACAACAGGCTAAAGAGGCAAAACAGTTAATAGAAGATAGTGGTTTAGGTGAAAGAATAAAAAATCGTTTTTTTGGCAGCATAGGCTTATTAAAGAATGCTTCGCCAAAAGGGGCATTAAACCAAATGGTTCAAGAAAAATGGTTGAACAAAGCTATGGTGAGTGAGTGGGAGAAACTACGCAATAAATCAGTTCATCCTGATAAAATGAACCAAGACCCAATTGCATTTCAAAAGTATATAAACCGGATTAATACTTGTTTAACTCTATTCTACCGTCTTGTTTTTATTATCATTAAATATGAAGGTAGTTATATAGATTATTCTGAAAGGGGATGGCCTGAAAAAAAGTTCAAACTCAAAAATGAATAAGGAATTTGCATAACAACCGCATTTAATAAAATAAAATAAGGAAGGCGCACCAAGACAATAGGCCGGTAACTTTTGGGTTGTCCTGGAAAAAAAGAGAAGAGAGATAATAAAAGGGTGGATTGATTCCGGAAGGATTAAAAACGTATAACAATTAAAAAATACTACCAGGAATTAAAAAAACTTTACTAAAAATAAAGGGAGATTTTTAGTATGAAAATAAAATGTCCACTATGTGGTTTTGAAAACGAAGAAGGAAGTAAGTTTTGTAAAAATTGTAATGAGCCTCTTTCTAAACAAGGATATTTCGAGGATAATTCTTACATAAAAAAGGGTGAAAATGAAGACCAGCCTTTTGAACATATATCAGACGAAGAAGACGATGAAGAAAAAAAGATAGAAATTATACCTCATTGGAAATGGCTATTACAGGAA
>JAUWIR010000608.1 GCA_030605265.1 Pseudomonadota bacterium
ACGCTTCTAAAGCAGACAGGAGTTTTAGAAGTGAAATATCCCAGCATCAGAATTGAAGGTGCGATTTTGTCCGGCGACATTATCGATGCCATTGAACGCGGCGCTGCGGGGACCCCTCTCATGAATCTCATCAATCCGCATAAGATGAGAATACGAGCGGAACTTGAAGAAAGCGATGTTGGAAAGGTGGTGGAAGGACAACCTGTAGAGGTGTCTGTAGATGCCTATCAAGACAGGGTTTATCAGGGGCGGGTTTATAAGGTCTTGCCAATTTTAAGGAGGTATTCTCTGCGGGTTTTTGACCCAAGCGCCGCTTATGATATCAACGCTCAGGATATATACGCTAAACTCGATGATTTTTCAGGCCTTAAACACGGCATGCAGGTGACGGTGAGATTTTCAAAATGAAAGAAAAATTTTTTTATAGGGGGAACTTACCAATGGACTTTTAACTATATCCCTTCAAGAGGTTAAGAAAGCTGCTGTTGATAACAGGGAAGAGTTAGAAAGGGCATTATTGAGGACTAAGGCAATAGGAGATCCAATCTGTTCCCTCCCTTAAATATTTACTGAAAGGACAAAAAAATGAAATTTTGTGCAATAGAACATGTACTACCCAAAAAGCAGGTCACCAACGATGACATGATTGAAGAGATCATCGACAAAAGCAAAAACAATATGAGCGATGCTGAGTTGAATTCTTTGGCAAAAAATCTTAATCGTCTCTTTAAAATGTCATGGACTTCGACTCGTTATCATCGCGCTGAAGATGAAAATGCGTGTCACTTGATCGTTGAAGCAGGGAACAAGGCGTTGAAGTCGGCCGGCATGTCCCCTTCCGATATCGATCTGTTGATTTATGTTGGTGTAGGAAGAGGATTTATTGAACCGAGTACTGCTAATATTTTTCATGATTTACTGGGGCTAAAAAATGCAACCTGCTTTGATATCTTAGATGCTTGTATGAGCTGGCTCAGGGCCTTCGATGTTGCCCATACATTTCTTGTTTCCAATAAATACGAAAATATAATGATTCTCAATGGGGAGTTCAATTTTCGCGAATATGCAAACTTTGAATTTAAGTCAGTTAAAGAACTTGATTTTAACTACCCTACCTTTACCATTGGAGAGGCGGCAACAGCAACCATACTGAACCATGCTAACCGCGATGATGACTATTATGCCGAATTTAAAACATGGGGAGGTGCCCGAAATTTTTGTATGATACCGCTCCCTAATTATAAAGAATACGGCGGTTGTGGTTTAGGTAACGAAGTCAAACCCCTGACATTTTTTTCCTATGGAGAAAAGATTTTTAAATTCGCTGCTCCCAGGGTCGTCCATCAGTATCGGAAAAACGCTCAGTTTAATACCTTTAAGCACGATATTGTCTTCACCCACGCAGCCAGTGATGAGGCGCTTCATAAGCTGCTCAAAGTCTGCCATCTGGGTATGGATAAGGGGTATTACACTCATAATCGCTTTGGCAACACCGTATCCGCTTCAGTGCCCTTGGCCATGTCTCACGCAGCCAAAGAAGAAAAATTAGAGCACGGTAAAAATGTAATTTTCGCTTTTGCCTCAGCAGGAGTTTCCACAGCTTGGTGTAAATTTAAATATCTAACCTGCTAATAAGATGATATCAGAAATAGCGGTTCTGAAAGTTTTCAATAACCGAAATCCCAACGGCTACTTTGGAGATAATCGGGAATAATTTCATTCCTTTATAATAAGCCAAAAAGCTTTTTTTATTTGACAGGATATACAGGATGAACAAGATAAAAAAAATCCTGTTGAATCCTGTTAATCCTGTCAAAATAAATTTTGGATTAGTGGCCAAGTTAATTAATTCTTATTACTAAATTATTTAAGCGTTCACAGGTTCACCGTTCAGTGTTGCCTTGTTGGCTATCCGTCTAAGGCGGGACACTCTTACTAGAATAAAAAAGTCGATCAAAATAGTAATGTGCATATGAAAAACCAAAAAGAAACTAGACCAACACTTGCCAGCGCTTCACGAATAGGCATTATCAATAGAGGCGAGGCAGCTATCCGCTTTATTCGAGCGGTCAAAGAGTATAATTCGCTTTATGATACAGACCTCGGCACAGTTGCTTTTTATCTTGACCTAGAGCAGGAAGCCCTTTTTGTTAAAGAAGCTAACCTGGCCTGTCCATTGTCCCGGATTAAAGGCTTTTCCAAAAATCAAGGACCTGCATATTTGAATAGAGAGCTTATGCTGGAAGCTCTTTTATCTGCACACTGTCAGGCAGTGTGGGTGGGATGGGGTTTTTTAGCTGAGGATGCCGCTTTTGCCAAAATGGTTGAAGACGTCGGGCTTGTTTTCATTGGCCCTTCTGTCAGGGCAATGGCCCTTTTAGGGGATAAAATATCAGCCAAGGAATTGGACGGGCTAAGGTTCCTGTCTTGCCCTGGAGTAAAGGCCCTGTTAAAGACCTGGAGGAGGCTGGTAAAGTTGCCGAGCAAATCGGATATCCGCTAGTTGTCAAAGCAGCAAATGCCGGAGGTGGTCGCGGCATTCGTTTTGTAAATAAACCTGAAGAATTAGCCCTTCAATATAAATTTGCCAAAGAAGAGGGCCTTCGGGTAACTGGCAGCGACACTGTTTTTATTGAGCATTTAGTAGTCAATGGCCGACATCTTGAGGTCCAGGTGTTGGCAGATCTTTACGGGAATATAAGTACCTTTGGTGTCCGGGATTGTTCGGTACAGCGAAGAAACCAAAAAATTATTGAAGAAACACCCCCGCCCGGTCTTAATCAAAAGATTATAAGGGAGATAGAGGAGGCCGCTGCTCGCCTTATAGCTGAAGCTGAGTATAGAAAATGCAGGTACAGTGGAATTGGTTTATGATATTGACAAAAACCGCTTTTATTTTATGGAGGTATATAC
>JAUWIR010000261.1 GCA_030605265.1 Pseudomonadota bacterium
CACATGCATATTGTGCGTGCCAACTATAATATTAGATCTATATTTCAGATGGGCTCTGGTTAAAGCCTTAGCTAAAAAGAAAAGACTTTTGACTCCTTTTTCTTGTTTCGCGGTAAGATCTTGTAGATTATTGATGGGAATAGCTTGCTCTTTATAGGCCCATAAATGGTAAATATCGTACTGCACCGACTTATCGTTTATTTGCTTGGCAATATGTTGCTCTGCAATATGTTGTATAACATGTAGATAGTCCTGTTCCCGGTCGGCATTGATTTTAAATCGGCTGTGGCCTTTATTTATCAAAGCGGCCCCTTTTTCGACAAAGAAAATTTTTGGATATTGTAAAGCCGCATCTTTTGATAATTGTGCGCTTAAATCGCCCTTGTCCACAAACAAAATTGCTATGCGTTGGTCCTCCGGTTGATGATTAGGATTGTTGAGAGATTGTTTAATCCAGGCGGGTCTATAATAATAAACCTGATCGGATTCAACATCTTTAACTAACATCTCAGGGGACGGCGATTGGGAATCTTGAGCCGTCGAGCGTTGTGATTGGGAACCTTGTAATTGGGAACCTTGTGATTGAGAGCCTTGTGATTGAGAGCCTTGCGTCGTCAAGCCTTGCGTCAAAAATTGATTTGATACCCGTTTAAAAAGCATGTCCTCAATCCACCAGACAGCTTTGCCGTCAGGATCGTAGACTTTAAGCTGTGCCTTTAGGTCTTGTCCCTTTTTTTGGATATCCTGTTGGTCAATGCAAATGAAGCAGTGGTCGCTAATTTGTTTTGAAATAAAAAAAGATTTAATAAAATAGGGAACATAAAGGGTATTATCTTGCGGCAGTTGTTTTCCCAGATACCCGGCTGCCAAGGCTGCTTGAAAAACGCCGTCCAGGATTCTCGGGTTTAAGCCGGTTATCAGCCCTTCATCTTGTGATGGTTTTTTTAGCTCAAAGAGAAAACCGCTCTCATTCTTCCAAACGCTCTTAATTACCTGCAATCCCTTTCCATAGCGGTAACCAACACCGGACAGCAACTGATAAAGGCTGTCAACATTACCGTATTTATCTTTGGAATCCGTTTGAGGTTGATTTTTGGCATAGAGAAACAAATCAATAGATGAAAAAGACCTTCCCGCTATTGGCTCATACTGTCCGCTGCAAAGAGTATCAGCATGGTTTTTAACAATAAATCGCTTTCCCTCCAGGTCAATTTCCACTTCCAGGGTCAATTCCTTTTCAACAATACCCGGGCTTTGTATTATTATGTTTTGTAAGGTATTGATAGTTTGATTTGAGGCTTTTTGCACAGCTTCCAGACCAACCTCAATCATAGATGCCCCGGGTATAATAGACTTTCCTGTAATGACATGATCCTGAATTATGGGGTCATGAATTGAAAAATTTCGTTTATATCGCAAACCTTCTTGATCCATCTGCTGTAATTTGGATGAAGATTGAAAGGGCCCATCCCCTTTCAAATATTTTTCTTGGCTGTTCATACTTATTTTCTCAAATCTTTGCCCGTGGTTTTTCTTTTGCAGCCAAAAGGATTTTCGATTAAATGGATAGACAGGCAGAACAACTTTTTTATGCGATCCTTCCTTGTATAATTTTTGCCATTTTATATCAACACCATGGAGCCATAATTCCAGCAAACTGTTTGTAAATAATTCACAGAAATCTTGTCCCATCTTAAGATGAACCGAGCCTTCAAAGGGAACAGGCTCATTGAATTGGCCAATTTCAAAAAAGGCTATATTGTCAATGGGCAGGTAGGCCATACTATCTTCCGGCAGGATATTTTTTATTTCTACGGCATTTATAAGCCAACTTGATACATCTTCGATTTCCCTAATATTGGGGTTTAAATTTTTGATATATCGGTAGGAATTACTTAAATTTCGGTTCACTTGTCGCTTATTAAGAGTATGGGCTATGGATGTATAATCAGGGTTATCGCCCAGGAGAAGCTCTACCAGGTCCTCTTTGGTCATCACTTCATCGGTGACTAAATCTGCCAGCTCATAAAACCGTTTCTCATCAATCACCTGCTGTTCAGTCAGGTTCCATTTTTGATTTAGTCTTCTCAGGCAACTTATGATGATGATCATCAGCAACAATTTTTCATTTCTCAGTCTTCCCCCCTTTTGTGATAAAAGCTGATCATCATAGAGCAATTGTAAAAGATCTCGTCCCGATCGTTGAAGGACTATATTCCATTCTTCCAAAAATTTTTTGAAAGTAAATTGGCTTGCATTGAGCAATCTGGCTTTATCAACATAGTTGTGAAAAACTTCTTCCACATAGTAGCGTAATATATCCTGCTGGTGCAGGGAGTCTGTTAATTCATCAGGAGTACAATATTTTTCTCTTACAATAATAGCACCAAGCAGTTCCTGGGTCTTTTTTTGTTCTTTTAGGACATTTTTTAACTGCTTCTCGTTTATAATCTTATTTCTTATAAGCAGTTGACCCAGCAAAGTATATTGTTGATTATCTTTGATAGGTTGAGCATCTTTTCTTTGGGTATACAAAATTCCATCTACCAGTATTTGACCTAATAATTTATTCTGTCTGCCCAATTCGTCTACAAGCAGGCGAAGGTAGATTTCATCAAAATGAAAAGGCATAACTGTTGTTTTTAGAATGGAATCGTAATAAGGAATTTGGGGACGGGTAAACTTAATTTTTTTCAATTCCTTTTGTTTGTTGAGGACTGCAAAAGCATCCGCAAGCTTCATGATGCCGCTTAAAACCAGGCCAACTAAAACTCCGGCCTTTTCACCTGCAATTACATCCGGCTTATAACCCAGATCCATCAAGGTGCTGATGCCTGAATAGGCAACCATAAACGAATAAAGAGGTTTATTTGACTCTGTCCACGATCCTTGATGAAAGTCTTTTAAGGAATCCTTTTTAGGCTTAAAAAAAGTAAGGAGGGATTTTTCAACTTTTTCCAGGTTTTGTTTAAATAACTCAAACCGCTCTAAATAGGCTTGAAATTGAGCCAAGCTATCAAAGGAGATATCTCCTATTCGCAGACACCAATTTTTTTTATTTTGTTTTGGAATAGAGGACGCCGCCGCCTTTAATAATTTTTTTAACTCCTCGCTACTATGTACATGTGCGCCATAACGGTAGGGAAAACTTCCTCGCCCTAGCTTCAAAGTCGTGCAAATGTCTTTCAGACTATATTGAGAAAAAGTATCGCTGTTAACAAATTGTCTCCAATCTTCAATCAGTTTATTTATGCTGTTTGAGGATTTGGCGGAAAGTATGAATAGTTGGTTTTCTTCAGATTTACTGTCTTGAGTTACCGGCTTTTGGCAAAATTCCTCTAATACAAGATGGGAATTTACGCCGCCAAATCCAAATGAGCTTACACTGGCCCGCCGAGGCAATCCCGGCTCTTTTTGTTGCCAATCACTTAATTCAGTGGCTACCATAAGGGCTGAATTTTTGAAATTAATGATTGGGTTTAATCTTTTAATGTTTAAGCTTTGGGGTATTTTTCGCCGGCGCATCATCATCAATATTTTGATGACGCCTGCTATTCCGGCCGCAGCCTCTAAATGTCCAATATTCGTTTTGACTGATCCGATTTTGCAAAACTGATTCTCTTGTGTATACTCCCGGAACGCCTTAGTTAAGGCCTCTACCTCAATTGGATCGCCTAAGGATGTCCCTGTCCCATGGGCTTCCACATAATTTACAGTATCCGGGCTTATCCCTGCATTCTTATAAGCGGACAGGATCCCGTCCGTTTGAGCTTCCACTCGAGGAGCAGTAATAGATAAGGTCCTGCCTCCGTGACCTATGGCAGACCCTTTGATTATCCCGTATATATGATTGCCCTCTGCAACCGCATCCTCTAAGCGCTGCAAGAGAATTACTCCTACCCATTCACCAGGCACATAACCATTGGCATCGATATCAAAGGTTTTACATTGTCCATCCGGGCTCAGCATCCGAGATTTAGAAAAGGAAATATATTTCCAGGGATGAAAATTCAGGCAAACACCACTGGCCAGAGAATAATCATTTTCCCTCATGATGAGAGAACGTTTTGCTTCGTGTATAGCCACCAGGGATGAGGCACAGGCCGCATCAATAGACATGCTTGCACCCTTTAAGCCGAACATGTAAGAAATTCGGTTGGACAACATACACTCATAATTTCCTAAACAAGCATAGCTGTCGGTAATCACATCCGGAGACGAGGCTTCTTGTTTATAATCGGTAGCCATCACGCCTACATATACGGAGGTGCTTTTTTGTTGAAGCTTGTCCAGAGATACTCCTGAGTCTTCAATACAATGCCAGGTCTCTTCCAGCAACAGCCTCTGTTGCGGGTCCATATTATTTGCTTCTCTAGGAGAAATATTAAAAAATTGATTGTCGAATTTATCGATGTTGTCGATCAGACCGCACCATTTGCTAATGCTTTTATTGGGCTCATCAAAATTGGGAGAATAATATTTATTGATATCCCACCGCGAGGGGGGAATTTCTTTGATTGAATTCACTCCGTTCAGAAGATTGTCAGTAAATTCGAGATAATTGTTTGCCTCCGGGAATCGGCAAGCCAGGCCGATGACGGCAATATCTGTATTTTGATAACGGCCTTTCCCTTCTGCCCTTTCCATAAACATTTGGCCTTGATTTGTTAAACAATTAGTTTGATCCTTTCGATTCATTTTTTTCTTTGCTACCATTGTTTCATTTCCTTTTTATACAAAACTGTGTAGTAAAAATTGGCATCCTACATAAAAAACGAAAGGTAGTTTACACTTATGACTTTTTATTTTTTTAAAAAATCTTCATGCTCTTCATGTCCTTCATGGTGAAATAAAAAAGTGTAAACTGAAAAATGAAGGATGCCTACCCGGGTAATTTATGTCTGATTCAGCAGGGCAGTGTATCTCTTTTTCAATACCTTGCTTATGGTTACATGGGAAATGGAATCTACATAATGCAATTCAGACATCTTGGCTGCCAATAAGCGCAGGGTCCATCTTCTATGACCTTCAGGTGGCTTGCTACGTGCCAAAGCTATTAATTGAGCTTCTTTTTCTTTATCAAGTTTACCCGATTGCCTGGATAACTTTCTCCGGCCATTACCATGAATTGCTTTATTCATCCCCTGATTAACAAAGATTTTTCGAAGTCGTTCAATCGTGGCGATGCTCACATTCAAGGTTTTGGCTATTTGAGTATCCGGCCAACCCCCTCCATTGTTTTCATCAGTCATCAGTAAAATACGGGCGCGAGTAATTTTCCTGGCTGATATTTTCCCGACGGAGACCAATTTTTCTAAAGCAGGTCGATCTTCTTTTATTAATTTAACAATATATTTTTTTATCATTTTTTCCTTTTCTGTATTTTTTAAAATAGGTAAACGCAATATTTATGCCCTCATTTGTTTGTTAACAGGATATGATTATTTGTTAATGCATTTTTGATAGGAATTCTAGTTTAGTTATCAATACGTTTGCTGGTATAAAAATTTTTTATTAAAAATTTCATTGCTCTTTACGAATACATTTTGCGCCCTAGTTAGTATCTATTTTTCAATTAGTTATTTGCTTGAAGTCTCCTAATCTTATGAAGAGATTTTCTGATTTCCCTTTATTTACAAAGAGTTTTTGGGTAAAAGGCGAGAATATCATTAAATATAAAAATAGGGGTTAACAAATGGTGTAAATTATAATTCCCAGTTTTTCCCATATTGAGAAGAATTCCTTACAACCGGAAGTTTCAATTTTGAAGTTTGCCTTCTTTGACAACCTTCTTATTAAAAACACGATAGGCATACCCAATAATTTGTTTTGTTAATGCTATATTCCATATAACCTCTTTCAGGTTGTGATAAATCTTTCTGGATTTAAATCACGTTTATCCTGTTATCCTGTCAAATATTTTTTTCATCCATACGAGAGAATTCGTATTCTTTGTGCTTTTCTCAATGATGCCATGGGCGAAAGATAAGGCAAATAAAAAAATGGATTGAGAGAAATATTTTTAATAAATTAAAAAATACTTGGCATTTAATCTTTGATGGTATAAAATATTTTTTGAACAATTTACTAAACATTAGATAATATTAGTGCCGGTGTTACCAAATATCATGCCTAAAATTTCCATTTCAAATATTACTTTGGATGAAAGCATTTATCCAAGGGAAAAAATTGATCATAGAAGAGTCGGGATATTTGCAGCAAACATCAGAGATGGCTTTATTTTTGATCCGATCGAGGTCCAACACCATCCTGAGAAAGAGGACAAATATCGTATTTTGGATGGTGTCCACAGATGGAGCGCCTATAAAGAAACTGGTGTGACCGAACCTGAGGTGATCATAAAGAATTTAGATGGAGCCGATCCTTTGCTCTATGCCGCATCAAAGGCTATAGGCCCGCGGCAGCTTTCTGAAGAAGAAACAAGAAAAACAGCCAGACGTGTTTTTCAGAATAATCCCGGATTGACCTCTGCAGAGATTGGCAAGGCAATCGGGCGCTCAAGACAAGCAGTGGACTCTTATATTGCCGATCTTCGGGCAGCCGTCCAATTGGAGCTGAACCTTAAACTATTTCG
>JAUWIR010000050.1 GCA_030605265.1 Pseudomonadota bacterium
GATCATGTTAATCCTGTTATCCTGTCAAATATTTTTTTACATTAGTAAATCCAAAAATCTAATTGCACAGGTTGTGAATGTTTGCCTCATAATTAACCGTTAAACCGTTAGTTTCTGGGGAGAGAGTCGCCTAATGAATGATCTTGTTTAAATATATTATTTAAGAGACTGTGAATTAATTCTATATTATTTTCTCTAAATCCCGGGTTTAATATATCCCAATGTTTCCCATGACACTGATATACTTTATATTGGTTATTAGTTGAGTTTTTCCACCCACCATTGTATCGTTTCCCCTCTTGTGTAGCTATTAAATGTAAATTCGCATTTAATAAACCGGAATTATCAATACCGCTTAGATAGACTTGAAACTTTTTCGCTCTTTCCACAAGCCTCTGCCTGTATGGTTCAAATGCAATTCCTTGGTCTGATATAATATTAGTGATTTCTTCTTCGATGTTTTTAAGGGATTTTTTTGTTGGTTTCCGGGTGCCTTTTTTCTTGAAAGAATCGAGAAAAATTATATCTGAGACAACATGCCCCATCTTTTCAAATTCTTTAGCTATCTCAAAAGCTATATTTCCCCCTGCAGAATATCCTAATAATCTATAGGGTCCTTCAGGCTGAATATCTAATATGTAATTAGTATATTTCTTAATTAAATTCTCTTCATCTTCAAGATAATTAAAGGCATAGATTGAATAATTATCGATGAATACGGCCATACTTGAGAATATAGTACCAAAGCCTGTTATCGGCGGAAAACAGAATACTTTTTTTGGAGTTGATTTATTGAGCAATAAATAAGGTTCTTTTTCCAGCTCTGCTAAAGGTATTTCGATTCCTTTTTCATTAGATATTCCGGGTTTATGAAATAGTATGTATCTTGCCAATCTCCTGATTGTTGGATTGGTAAAAAATTCCTTTAAAGGTAAACTTACCTTTAATTCTTTGTGAATCAAAGAATTAACATTTATTACCTTCAAAGAATGCCCACCCGACATAAAAAAATTATCATCAATGCCAATATGATTTTTTCCTAAAACCTGTTCCCATATCTCTACTAATCTTTTTTCCAGCACATTTCTTGGGGGGTGATAGGCTACGCCTGTGCTGAGATTTTCCCCCATCTCAAGTAAAGCTTGGCGATTTATTTTGCCATTGGCAGTTTGCGGCATTTGCTCTAACTGAACAAAATATGAAGGGATCATATAATCCGGTAGACTTTTTGATAAATGCTCCCTTAATTCATTCACAGTCAGCTTCTTTCCTTTTAGCTCCTTTTCAGCCAACTCCTTTTCAGTGAATTCCTTTTCAGCAATAATATAGGCACATAAGAACTTTTGGCCATCATCAGCTTCTTTTGCCAGTACCACTGCTTCTTTTATTTCAGGCTTCTTTAATAATTCGTTCTCAATTTCTCCTGGTTCTATTCTAAAGCCGCGAATTTTTACCTGGTAATCCAGACGACCAAGAAACTCAATATTGCCGTCCGGTAAATAGCGTGCCGAATCACCACTACTGAAAAGGCGTGCTCCTGTTTTCTTACTGAAAGGGTTAAGGATGAACTTTTTTTTGTTCAACTTCGGACGATTAAGATAGCCAAGGGCAAGGCCGTCGCCTCCAATGTATAATTCACCGGGAACACCGATGGGCATTGGTTGCAGGTGACTGTCCAAAATGTAAATTTGGGTGTTATTAATCGGTCGGCCAATAGTCTCCGGAGCATTTAGGTTATCGATATCTTTCACTGAACTTACTTGATAGAGAGTAGACCAGATTGTTGTTTCAGTGGGGCCATACACATTCCAGACAGAAGAACCTTTTTTTAGTAATCGATTAGCCAAATCTTTAGACATTGCTTCACCGCCACAGAGGATTTTTATATGATCATTATCTTCCCATCCTGCTTCCAGAAGCATTTTCCAGGTAGCTGGGGTCGCTTGCATGACTGTGGCTCCTGATTTTGTTAATACCTCTAATAACTGCGTACCGTCAGATGCCACCTCCCGGCCGGCCAATACTACCTGTGCACCCACAATTAAAGGCAGATAAAGCTCTAGGGCGGCAATGTCAAAACATATAGTCGTGACTGCCAAGAGAACATCTTTTTCAGTCAATCCGGGCTGTTTGCTCATAGAGTAGAGAAAATTAGTCAGAGCTTGATGCGGAATTTGAACTCCCTTTGGCTTCCCTGTAGATCCCGATGTAAAAATGGTATAAGCCAAATTCTTGCCTTTTACCCTATCAATCAGATTTTGATCACTTAACTTTGAGATTTTCTTCCAGTCCATGTCCAAACAAATCACACGTAATTCATGTTCAGGGAGTTTTCTAACCAAATTTCGTTGAGTCAACAGTACCGGAACTTTGGAATCCTTTAACATGAAAGCCACCCGCTCCCTTGGATAACCGGGATCTAACGGGACATAAGCTCCGCCGGCCTTAAGAATGCCTATCAACCCAACTACCATCTCAATGGACCCTTCTCCATAGATGCCCACTGGCACATCAGGACCGATCCCCAACGATAGCAAGTAGTGCGCCAGTTGGTTGGCCCGATTATTCAGTTCCCGGTAAGTCAGCTTCTGATCCTTAAAAACCAAAGCCACAGCCTCGGGCGTCTTCTTTACCTGTTCTTCAAATAATTCATGGATTGTCTTATCCTTCGGGTAGTAAGTTTCAGTACTATTAAATTCATAGAGTACTTGATTCTTCTCCTCTTCAGTTATAAGTTCTAATTCATTAATATTTGCTTTTTCATCTTCCATTATTTGGTCTATAATTCGCAAGAAGTGCCCAGCCAGAGTTTGTACAAATTTACCATCATATACATTTGCATTATATCCAAACTTTATTGATAATTTATCTGCCGGAGAAACAATGAGATTGAGAGCATAATTGGTCTGCTCGAATACTTCTACCTGAGAGATATTAAGGGGGAGCTTTTCAATTTGCTCACCAATGGGATAATTCTCAAATATTATTATATGATCTATTAACTTTTGTTTTAACTCTGAAGCTGCCTGTATCTCAGCCAGGGGATAGTAATGGTGTGACTCGCTCTTGAGGGCTTCTTTCTGCACTTGCTCAAGTAATGCGTCGAATTGCGTATTTTTATCATATTGTATGCGTACAGGGATAGTATTTATAAATAACCCCACTATGGATTCAATACCTGCTATCTGTGATGGCCGGCCGGAAACTACGGCGCCAAAAACTACGTCTTTTTTATTATTGTATTTGGATAATAAAATCCCCCAGACTGTCTGGATGATTGTATTAAGGGTAACTCCCATTTTCCCTGAAATTTGGCTCAGTTTCCGGGTCTTTTCTACTGATATGTTGGATATATACCGCTCGTTTCGGTATGAGCCGGCGGATATTTTCTTTTCTTTTGACTTCGGTATACTCGCTATCTCATCATAGGAAGATAAATACTTACTCCAATACTTCCGGGATTGCTCCTTATCTTGACTTTCTAACCAGTCAATATATCTACTATACGGGGTTACTTGCGGTAATGTAGGTGAATTATTTTCAGCTAAGCTATGATAAATTTGAGAAAATTCCGTCATAAGTATCCCCAAGCACCAGCCATCCATCAATATATGATGATGGCTCCAGATAACCTCGTAATCTATGTCTGATAATTGAAGAATGCTGACCCGCATCAATGTGTCTTTACTCAAATCAAAGGATCGTTTTTTGTCCCTATCCTTAAAATTTCTTATATACGCCTCTTTTTCCTCTTCTGTATCTATAGTTTTTATATCTTCAAATATTACCTCAGGGACAATTTCTTTTAAGACCACCTGAATGGGACGATCCATGTTTTCATATAAAAATACAGTTCTTAATATATCATGCCGTTGGGAGAGCTTTTGGATAGCTTTCTCTACCAAGGAAACCTCCAATTTGCCTTTTAAGCGATAGGAAATCTGCTCAAAGTAAGCAGTAGAAGAACTATCATATAAGGCATGAAATAACATACCCTCCTGCAAGGGAGTTAAGGGATAGAGATCCTTTATTGCATATAATTCCTGCAGGCATCTCACTTTTTCTATGGACAGCTTTTTGTAAGTAAAATCACTTGGAGTGTATACTCTTCCCTCTTTTGCTGAGCAAAAGGTAATAATTATACCCAATTCTATCTTATAATGATTAATTAACTGTTCAATACTCTCCTGTTTATAGTGATGGGTATTATAGACTACGTTTATTATCAGACGATTGGAGGCGACTGCTCCTGATATATCTAAAATATAGTCTCTTTCTGCGTTGGGACTTTGCGGATTTCCCGCAGGCTCTTTGGCTATTTCAAAGAACTTCCCCTTAAGGTCTGAGTCAAACTGCCCTAAATAATTAAAACTTATTTGGGGATGTAAGTTAAACTTTAAATCTTTTTTATACTCCTTAAAGGTTAAATATTTTAATATGCCATACCCTACTCCTTTATCAGGTAACCGGCGTAATGTTTCTTTTATTTCTATAATTTGACGAGCAAGATCCTCGCAATAGGACATATTCAAAATCACTGGAAATATACTGGTAAACCAGCCGATTGTTCGGCTTACATCAATATCTTTAATTATCTCTTCGCGTCCGTGGCCTTCCAGGGATATAAGAACCTTGCTGTGCCCAAACATTTTTATCAAACTTAACCCCAGTGTAGTAAGGAGAATATCATTGATCTCTGTATTAAAAGGAACATTCGCTTTTCCCAATAAAAGATTGGTTTCCTGCTCACTCAAGCTAAAAGATATCCGGTTGCTGTCCTTAGCAAAATTTGTAGTAATCTGAAAGTCAGAGGGTATTTGTGGAATTTGTTCTTCTTCTAACTTCTTCCAGTATTCTTTCTGGGCTAAAAGCCTTCCACTATTGGCGTATTCTGTAATTTTTTCAGACCACATTTTATAAGAGTCGGTCTTTAAGGGTAATTGTAAAGGCTCCCTTTTTTGATACTGGGTATACATTATTCCAAGATCCTCGGATAATATTCTCCAGGATAGGCCGTCTACAACTAAATGATGGCTAACAATTAACAGCCTATCCCCATCATTTAAATGAAACAACCCCAGTTTCATTAAAGGGCCGTGCTCTAAATCGATACTTGACTGAATCTTATTACCCTGAAATTCAAGTTCCTGTCTCGGGTTTTCATTATTGATTAAATCAAATTCCTCTAAAGATAAAGGAAAATCCAGTCCCTGATTAATTTGGATAATGTGGCCGTTTTCTTCTTTAAATACCATCCTTAAGGCATCATGATGCTCCTGTATTTTGGCAAAGATACTTTTAATCCCCTCCGGATCAAACCTGTCCTTTGAGTAAAGCATCACTGCATGATTAAAATGATGCCTTTCCGTGCTGATAAATGTTGTGAAAAATCTTTTCTGGATGGGCGTTAAGGGGAGTATGCCGGTAATTGCCCCTTGTTCGGCTATATGATCTGAACGTCTCACCAGCGGGGCTATCCCCATTACGGTAGGACTTAAAAATACATCTTTTACGCTCAGTTTATAGCCAAGAGTATTCAATCTTGAAAGAATTTGAATAATCTTAATGGAATCCCCGCCTATCATAAAGAAGTTATCATTTATGCCGATATTTTTCCTCCCCAAAACTTGCTCCCATATTTCCACTAAGCTTTTTTCTATCTCATTTCTTGGAGGTTGATAGGCAACGCCTGTGCCAAGATTTTCACCCATTACAAGTAAAGCTTTCCGATTTATTTTGCCATTGGCGGTTTGCGGCATTTGCTCCAACTGAACAAAATATGAAGGGACCATGTAATCCGGCAGGCTTTGTGATAGATGCTCCCTTAATTCATTCATAGTCAGCTTCTTTACTTTTAGCTCCTTTTCAGTGAATTCCTTTTCAGCAACAATATAAGCGCATAAGAATTTTTGGCCGTCATCAGCTTCCTTAGCCAGTACCGCGGCTTCTTTTATTTCCGGTTTCTTGAGTAATTGGGCCTCGATCTCACCAAGCTCTATCCTGAAACCTCTTATCTTGACCTGATGGTCTATTCTGCCGAGATATTCTAAATCTCCATTAGTCACCCATCTTGCCAGATCTCCCGATTTATAAAGCCGCTCCTCCGGTTTATAGGGATTAGGCATAAATCTCTCTGCCGTTAATTCAGGCATGTTCAAATATCCTCTGCCTACTCCCTCTCCTCCAACGCAAAGTTCTCCCATCACACCAATAGGGGCCAGCCTCATGTTTTTGTCCATTATGTAGGCTGTTAGGGTTGGAATGGGCCCTCCAATATTGCTTATGTCCGATTCTATTTCATGTTCGGTGATTTCCTTGTAGGTAACATGGACAGTGGTTTCAGTTATGCCGTACATGTTAATCAATTTTACAGCAGGATATTTTTCCCTCCAGCCCTTTAATTTACCCGGCTTCAGCGCTTCGCCGCCAAAAATGACATATCTTACCCTCAGTTGCTTTTCCGTTGATTTCAGTTCCTCCTTCATTAAGTGATAAAAGGCAGTAGGAGTCTGGTTTAATACAGTTATTTGCTCTTTTTTAAGGAGATTCAGGTACTCCGTTGGTTCCTTTGCCATTAGTCTGGGTACCAATACCAGCCTTCCTCCATACAACAATGCGCCGTACATTTCCCACACTGAAAAGTCAAAGCAAAAGGAGTGGAACATTGTCCATACATCCTTCTTATTAAAGTCAAATTGCATCTTGTCGTTAACCAGCAGCCTGACCACGTTGCGGTGCTCGATCATTACCCCTTTAGGCCTGCCGGTGGTGCCTGAGGTGTAAATTATGTAGGCAAGGCTTTCGGGTGTCGTGACCATTTCAAGGTTCGAGGCTTCTTCATTATACAGTTCACTGCTGTCCGGGCATATTACTTCGATGGGGTCAGGTCTTGAATTATCAGTTTTTAATATAAGTTCTTTATCTCTCCTAGCAGTTTTCATAAAAACTGATGATTCAAGACCTGACCCCACAACCCTTTCAGTTTTTAATATAAGTTCTCTGTCTTTACTAGAAACTGATAATTCAAGACCTGACCCCACAGCAAGATGTTGCTGGGTGAGTAAAATAGGCGCTCCACTATCTTCCAGCATGTACTGTATTCTTTCTTTCGGATAGTTTGGGTCTATTGGCAGGTAGGCCCCTCCTGCCTTGAGTATCCCCATTATTCCAACTATCATCTCAAGGGAAGGCTCGGTCATTATCCCGACAATGACCTCCGGTCTTACACCTTTTTTTCTCAATACTCCGGCCAACCGGTTTGCTTTTTCGTTTAGCTCTTTATAGGTTAATTGCTTATCTTCAAAGACAACTGCTTTTTTATCAGGCGTTTTCTCTACCTGCCGCTCAAATAATTCATGAATCGTCTTATCCTTTGGATAGGAAGCTTCAGTAGGGTTAAGTCCATATAATAGCTGATGTTTTTCATGATCAGAGAGTATTTCAAGGTTCGCTAGCTGTTGATTTATGTCCCTTGTGATGGAATGTATGATCTGTTTAAAATAGCTGATAAATTTTTCTATGGTTGTTGTTTTGAACAATTTTGTGCTGTATTCAAAGCTGAAATAAAGTCTCTTGTCGGCGTCGATAGCTGATAAGGTCAAATCAAACTTTGCCACACTTTTTTTATGCTCATGGAGTACTTGCTCATTACCTCTAAAAATGTTCTCCTGATATTCTGTATGGTTTAACCAATTAAACATCGCATCAAAAAGAGGATTACGGCTAATATCCCGGGGGACTGCTATCTTATCAATCAAATCTTCAAACTGATATTCTTGATTCTCAAAAGCTCCTAATGTTCTGATCTTTACTTCTTGTAAAAACTCTGTAAAGCTTTTATCCCATCGCGGATAGTTCCTTAAGGCCAAGGTATTCACAAACATCCCCACAATATTTTGCAGGTCTGCGTGCCTGCGTGCTGCTATGGTAGTACCTATGATAATATCCTCCTGTCCGCTTAATTTTGAAAACAGGAGGGTATAAAGAGAAAGGATGACCATAAAAAGAGATGTTTCCGTCTCTTTGGCTATATCTTTCAACATTTGCGTTTCTTTTTTTCTTAAGGCAAAGCCCACTGTGCTCCCATCAAAACTTTGCACCAAAGGCCTTGGATAATCCGCAGGTAAATTCAGGGCAGGGATTTCATCTGAATACATTTTTTGCCAATAGGATTCTTGTTGTTTGATCAGCGCCTGCTGCTCTTCACTGTTTTGCCATTCAGAAAAATCTTTGTATTGAAGTCGAAGGTCAGGTAATTTTTTTCCTGCGTAAAGTGACTTAATTTCGCTGATTAATAGTGTATGTGATGTGGCATCTGTAATAATATGATGCATGTCTATAAAACCCACCGGCTGAGAAGGGGATGAGGATATGATTATAAAGACCGCTCGCATTAAGGGTGCTTTACTTAAGTCAAATGGTCTGGTGAGGGTCTCTCTTATTTTATCCAAGTCGCTTTCATCTGTTTGGTAATACTCTATTTTAAAGGGGACCTGCTGGTGAATCTTCTGTACAGGCTTCCCATCAATCATTTCAAAAGAAGTCCTTAAGCTTTCATGTCTTCCTATGAGTTCTGTGAGGATCTTTTCCAATTTTTCTTTGCCCATGCCTTCCAATAAAGGAAATATAAAGGGAATGTTATAGCTTATATTATTTGTGTCCATTTGCTGCAGGAAATATAATCTCTTTTGGGCCGAGGATAATGGGTAATATTCCTTTTTTTTAGCAGGCTTTATGTCTGCATAATTATCTTTTGCTTTGCCCTTTATGTATTTGGCTATTTCTTCAATATAGGGATATTTGAAGAAGGTAGCCAAGGGCACCTTTACCTCAAATGTTTTATGTATTTTAGAGGCAAGAATAGTCGCTTTTAATGAATGTCCTCCCAGGTGAAAAAAATTAGCATCAATACTTATGATATCTTTTTCTTTTCCCAGCACTTTTGACCAAATTTCTACCAATTTTTCCTCTAGGTCATCTCTTGGCGCAATATACTTATTCTTTGCTCTTATCTCAGGTGAGGGGAGGGCCTTTCTGTCTACTTTACCATTTGAAGTTAAGGGAATTTCTTTTATTTGAACAAAATGAGTTGGTATCATATATTTTGGCAATGATCTTGAAAGGGATTCTTTCAGCTTTTGTGCTTCAATTTCTCTATCAGCAATAAAATAAGCGCAAAGGTATTTATCACCACTGGTATCTTCCCTGTCAATGACTACTGCATTCTTAATTTCATTAATCCCTTTTAACTGCGATTCTATCTCTCCAGGCTCTATTCTGTATCCTCTCACCTTTACCTGAAAATCCCTTCTTCCCAGAAACTCAACATTGCCGTCAGGCAACCACTTGGCCAAGTCTCCTGTTTTATAAATATGCTCGCCTTTTACATATGGATTTTCTATAAATCTTTCTGAAGTAAGTTCTTTTTGGGAAATGTATCCCCTTGATACTCCAGACCCTCCTATACATAATTCACCCGAGATCCCAACGGGTTGCAGCTTTTTTTCTTCATCCAGGATGTAAAATTTCATATTGGGAAGCGGCTTTCCTATGGGCACTGTTCCGGATTTTGGGAGCTTATCCCGGAGTTCTTCATAGAAACTTGTATCTATGGTAGCTTCTGTTACTCCATAGCTGTTTATAATTCTCATCTTATCACCAAAACGGAGCATAAGCTTTTGAAAATCTTCAACATTACATATATCTGAACCTAAGATAAGTAGTTTTAGAAAGGCTATATCCAATCCATGGGTATACACATAATCCATAAAAGGTATGATCAAGGAAGGGGTTGACTCAAACAGGCTTGCCCGGTGCTGTTTCATGAGTGAATACATTCCTTCAAAGTCCAAGCGTAAATCCTCGGGGAAAAGTATTAACGTACCCCCGTTCATTAAAGCTTTGGCCAAATCCCCGGCAAAGACATCAAAGGAGATGCCGGCTATTTGAAGAAGATTTACCTCCATCTCTGAGAGTTTAAAGGCATCCTGCCAGGCATAAGCGGCGTTTACATATTGCTTGTGCTCCACCATGACTCCTTTGGGCTTTCCTGTAGATCCTGAAGTATAGATGATATAAGCCAAATGATTCGGGGAGACAGCTAAGTTCATTGCACTGGAATTTTCAATTTTTATATGCAGAGTTTCAGCCTCTGTGCCTTTTTCTTTTATATGCGGAGTTTCAGCCTTTGTGCCTTTGTGCCTTTGTGCCTCTGTGCCTCTGTGCCTTCTTTGTAAAAAATATCCGGGCAAAGGAAGGTGTGGAGAGATTCGGATTCTTTTTGAAGCCTATGAAGGTCCCAAAAGTATTTTTCTTGGGAAAGAATGACTTCAATACCTGCATCATCAATTATGGTTTTTATGCGCTCGTAGGGAAGGGAGGGATCAAGGGGCACATAGGCGCCACCTGCTTTCCAGATACCAAGAATAGCTATAATAACCTCAAGGGACTTTTCCATGAAGATCCCGACTCTGGCTTCCGGTTGTATATTAATTTCATTATGTAAATAGTTGGCCGCCTGGTTGGCTTTTTTCTCCAACTCCTGATAAGTGATTGAAGAATTTTCAAAAACTACAGCTACCCTATCAGGCGCCTTTTGTACTTGCTCTTCAAATAACTCATGGATGGTCCTATTTTTAGGATATTTTATTTCTGTTTGATTAAGATTTAACAGGATATATCTTTTTTCGTCTTCCGAAGGCAACTCAATATCGGCAATCCGCATATCAGGTCTAAGGCAAACTTGGCGGATGATATTAAACCAATGAGAAGCAATCCCCTCTATGGTCTTTTTTTTGAATAATGAGGTACAATAGCTTATATCAATTTGAATTTTATCATCAATTTCATAGGCCTCTATATCCAAATCAAAAAGGGTTGTTCGCTCAACCAGCTTTTCAAATAAGGTTAAGTCTTTAATTCCATAGGATTGCAATGCGTTGGCCGGTTGGTGTTGAAAATTTTGGACAACAAAGCAGACATCGAATATAGGGCTTCTTGAAGGATCTCTTTCTACCTTTAATCTATCAATTAATTCCTCAAATTGAAATTCTTGATTTTCAAAGGCCTTAATACTATTTTCTTTTACCTCCATCAGGAAGTCAAGAAAACTTTTATCCCCTGTGGGATAATTTCGCATGGCTAAGCTGTTGACAAAAAAGCCGACCAGATTCTGCAACTCCGGATGATAACGACGGCCGGCAATAATACTGCCAATAACAATGTCTTTATTTCCGGTATATTTATGAAACAAGATATTTAAGGTGGCCAGGAGAGTCATGTAGAGGGTGGCCTCGTGCTTAAATCCAAGGTTTTTGATGGGCACGGCGATTTCTTCGTTCAGCATGAAAGTGTATTTATCCCCTCTATAAATGAAGAATTCAGGGCGGGGAAAGTCCAAGGGCAAATCTAATCTTGGAATTCCTCCTGAAAATAAATTTGTCCAATATTCTTCCTGCCCCCTGAATTCCCCATTTGCAATGAGAGTATTCTGCCAGCAGGCAAAATCTTTATATTGTATGCAAAGAGGTCTTAGTTCTTCTCCCTTATAGAGCTGTATAAAATCATTATAGAGGATATTTTTAGAGACACCATCAGTAACAATGTGATGCATTTGTAATATAAAATAAAATTCCTTATTTGGCGCTACTTCAACACAAGCAGGGCGAAATAATAACGATTTGGATAAATCGAAGGGTTGGAAAAAATCTTGGCCTAATTCTATTATCCTCTCCGGGGTAATAAGGTCCTTATCGAGTTTATAATACTGTATTTCAAAATTGACCTTATCGTGGATTATTTGAACAGGTTCATCATTGATTAAGGAAAAAGAAGTCCTTAGGATTTCGTGACGTTCAATCAGGCCTTTTACTGCCTTTTCAAACCTCTCCTTATCAAATTTCCCTTCTAATTTTTTTACAAAAAAGAGATTATAAGCCGTGCCGGCATTGTCAAACTGATTGATAATAAAAAGTCGCTTTTGAGCTGGAGATTGAGGATAATGTTCTCTTTTACCCACAGGCTCAATGTCTTGATAAATTTTTTTCTGGGAATTTTCAATATAATTTGCTAAGGCTTGAATGGTTGGACCCTCAAAAAATATAGCCAGGGGGATTTCCGAGTCGAATTCTTTGTGAATTTTGGAGATAATAGTGGTTGCTTTTAATGAATCCCCACCTAATTCAAAGAAATCATCATTCAAGCCTACTTTTTCAATCCCCAAATATTCTTGTATTATTTTTGCCAGGATCTTCTCTGTTTTCTTTATTGGTTTACGGTATTCACTACTCAGGTCAGGGCGTTGACGAAAGGTTGTGGCGGTCTTATCTTCAAAGTATTTGTGGAAATCCGCATCCATACTATTCTTTAACTGACCTTGCTCGATTATTTTGATTAGATCAGTTGGGCAAACGGATACACGAGGTAAATCATATTCGAGAATTCGTTGAAAAACAGCTATGCCTTCTGAAGAAGATAAAGCTAATTGCAGCAGTTTTTCAGAATTAGTATGAAGATGCCGATTTTTCTTATTACGTTCAATTGCTTTTACAGTCATCCCGGTTTCTTTCCAATCAAACCAATTAATCGCTACTGTATAAGTGTTATTTATCAGAGAATTGTATGAGGCATAGGTTTCAAGGAATTCATTGGCTGCATTATACCCTACCTGTCCGAACTTAGCCCAATAGAGATCATTGCCAATGGAGGAGAAAAGAATAAACAGGTCTAATTTTTTATTTTTAAAAAAATGGTTAAGGACTATTGTCCCCTTAACTTTTGGGGCCATTACCTCATAGGTTTCTTCTTTTGATCTTTTTTGGATAATCCCTGCATAATCAGGGACCCCGGCCGTATGGATAATGCCGTTGACAGTATCTATATTTATTTTTTCCAGGGCCTTTTTCATTTGCCCATAATCTGAGACATCCGCGCAAAGTATGGTTATCTTAGCGCCTTTTTTTTCAAGCTTTTGTATCTGGCGGATCTTTTCACTATGCTCATCCTTCTCATCATGATTTGCCGGCCAATGGGCCCACTCATCTTTTTTGGGGTAAGGGGACCTTCCGACTAAAATTAATTGTGCTTGATATTTTTCTGCCAGATATTTGGTTATTTCAAAACCCATACCTCCGAATCCACCGGTTATAAGGTAAACTCCCCTCATTTTAAACCGTTGAGGTAAATCCCCC
>JAUWIR010000079.1 GCA_030605265.1 Pseudomonadota bacterium
ATTAATAGACCCCAGAGTCGATATCTCCCATGCCTATTTTGAACAAGCCTTTTTTACAGGGGTTATCCATTGTGAACTTAAACCTCTATCGCCGATGATCATTCCAGGGAAGCAGGTGCCGGGAACGAGCCGGCAGCCAGGGAAGATAGAGACCTATACATACGGAAATAATGTAGCCATCCCTGGTTCTCGAATACGAGGGCATCTTTTCCATCTTATGAGAATGCTTAATTCATCTCCGATAAAAAAAGGGGAATATCAGGAGATTGAGATTTTAGAGAGAGTCCCACAAAAGAAACTTAATTATGTGAAAAAAGGGTATATTTATCGAGATCCTAAAAATAACAATCTTTATATTAAAGAGATTAATGAAGAAGTATTGGTTGCAGCCAAAGATCGAATCGTGAACAATAAAAATTATAAAGATTATAATACTGAGCGCGAAATGGTAGATTCGTCCGGTAGTGTAAAAGAAATACCTCTATTTACTGATAACCCTTCAGGGTTACTGGGGAAAATTAAGGTGTTTCCTCCAAATCCAAAAGCCCAATATAAGTTGTATCTCGGCCAATTTGGCAATTTAAAGCACGGAAATTTTGTCGCATTCCCCTCCTGGTCAGGGCAAGATCGAGATAACATAATAAAAGACGTTAATGGTAAAAGAAGGGCTCATAAAACGGCTTGGCATATTGTTGATATGGCCAATTCCCAAAAAAGGACATCGTATGAATTAACCCCTGATATGAAAGATTTGTTTGATGACTGTGTCAAGACAATGGCAGCCCTTTGCGAAGACAGAATCGATGAAGAGGATCAAAAACGGGCCGGGATCATACGACAAATGAAGTTACAGGAAGGCTGTTTTGTCTATTTTACGATCGAACCCTCAAACCGGATTAAATCTATTGGTCGTCATTTTCGATATTTGTTTCGGATCAGCTCAGTTGGAGACAAGGTGAAACCGAATTCATCAGCCAGGTGCATTGTGGACGGCCTTGCCGGCAAAGCTGCTGAAGGTGAAGATTCAGGGCTTAGAGGGAGGATATGGGTTGAAATGGCATTGGGCCCTAAGAAAAAAGATTTAGAAAACGAAAAAGATTTAAAAAAAGCCCATATTGAAAAGGACATTAACTTGCGGATTTTAGCATCACCACCACCTAAAGCCTGGCGTTTTTATTTATCAGGGGGTGATTGGGAAAAACCATACTCTAAAATTCGCGGTCGCAAGGTTTACTGGCACGATCCCAAATGGGATAAGCCTATGTGGGATAATGCTGAGTTAGACAATGGGGAATATAGTTTTTCAAACCCTGAACCTAATAAGCTGACAAAAATGTGGGCCAAGGCAGAGGTGATCTTTCCTGATAAACAAAATGAACAGAACTTCCCGGAAGAGACGTTATTCAATTTTAATATCAGATGTTTTAATTTAAATTCTGATGAAATGTATCTCCTGTTAACAGCTCTGGTTGGTTTCAATCCACTCCATCAAAATGGAAAAGTCAGTCAATCGGACGAAAAGAACTGGTGCCATAAAATTGGGCATGGACGGCCGTTTATGGGCAGTTGTGCCATTCGGGTCAAAGAAATACAAAAGCTTACCTTTGAACAAGCATCTCTAATTCCTCAATGTGAACCCATTGATTTACAAGAAAAAACCAGAGAGCTAAATACATGGCTGACTGAAAAGCAGCGGCAATCGGGAAATCATCTTGAAATGCTCAAACGGGTGATGCGCTGGAATGGGGCGTATCAGGTAGATGATGAAACACTCACCAATGATAACCTTCGTATTACCTATCCACTTGGGCAAGATGGTGTTTCCCAAATAAAATGGGAAGGTCAATTAGGAACATTTTTTAGAGGTTGGAGAGAAAAACCTGTGCAGCGGCCAACAATTTATGAATGGTTTGGTTTTAACAAAGAGCCAAATCAAGGGTATAAGCTGCCTGAACCAAAGGATAACGAAACCCAATCCTTACCTGTTTTAATCAAACCCTCAAACCCTCCTGATCCACCACAACAGGATCGACAAAATCAACAGAGAGACAGGCCTTTTAATCAACCCAGAATTCAGAGAAGAAGAGGGAGACAATGATGGCACATTACGTTCTTTTAGATGCAATCGGAATTCAGAAATATATCTTTCAGACCGATAAGCTTAAGATTATTCGGGGCGCAAGCCAAAATCTGGTTGGATGGCAGGATTATTGTCGAACCATTGGAAATAATGCGATTATTAGTTCGGCAGGGGGAAATGTTTTAGTAAAATTTGATGACTATGGGGAGGCAAAAGAATTTAAAAATAAGGCAATTAATAACGCCCCTTCTGGGATGGAGATTGCCTGGGCAATCACTGAGAGTAAAGACACAGATGTAAAGACCTGGAAAGCACTACAACAGGAAATTGCCAGATATAAGGTTGGGGATAGAGACAGGGTGGATTATCCAGGCATAATCCCGCCTGCCCGTCCCGGGTGCGTTTTTTGCGGCATACGGCCATCGGGAAAGAAGATCGAAGGCAGTAAAAGCATCTGCGAGGAGTGCTGGAAAAATTCTCAGACCGAGCCAGTCGATACCTTACTCACTGCCCCGCACACCGATAAGGATGAGCCAGTGGAATTCTCTTTTCCGGACAACCTTGAAGACCTGGTTCGGCGGGAAGATAAGGAAGAATTCGACGATTTAGCGGTAGTTGTGCTTGACCTTAACAATATGGGGAAGAAGATAAAGGAGATTATCAATCACAAAAGTTTTGAAACATTTGGGAAGTTCTCTAATGATCTGGAAAATAATTTCCGGAAGCTTTTTCGAGATGTCATCAACAGTCTAAAAGAAATTTCAGGTGGGGTTAATACAAAAGAGGCTTATTACCGAATCCTCCCCCTCCTTTTAGCCGGGGACGATGCGATCTTTGCCATGCCGTCTCCCTTATGGATTCCTTTTATTCAAGCGGTTTTTACCAAGATAGAAACAGCGGATAATTTTTTTAAAACCCAAGGGATTACTGCCTGTGCCGGTGTTATTATTGCCAAATACAACTTTCCAATTAACCGTTTGTTTGATATGGCGGAAGAGCTTGTGGCCTCAGCTAAAAATAAGCATCGTTTCTTAAATACGAATAAATGTGTTCTTGATTGGCACGTCCATCAGGAATCGATCTTTTCTTCAATTGCCGAGGCTAGAAAGCGTGGATTTGTTCGTGCCTTAACAGAAGGGAGTGAATTTGAGATCATGACCCGAAAACCTTATACGTATGGAGAATTTGGAGATGCCTTAAAACAGGCAGAGGCATGTAAAAATAATAAAGCAGAGGCATGTAAAAATAATAAAATTGCCAATCGAAAGCTCGTACATCTATATCAAGCCCTTCGAAGGGGGCAAGCAGAGACAAGGGATGCCCTGGTTTATACTTTTTTAAGGGATGAAAACGAAAAGGGTGATAAATATAAAATAATTTGGGAATGGATTCGAAATGCTACCGGTGAACAGCATCTATGGGCCAGGGAGTCCAAAACTATTAATGGTTCAGTCATTTTAGTAACAGACACCCACTATACTGACATCTTGGAACTCTACTTTCTTCAAAACGGTCAGGAGGAACAATAATGGGAAATTATTATACAATTGATTATCAGATTCGATTTTTGTCAGACCTCCATGTCGGGGATGGGACGACCCTGATTAGCGGCAATTTCCAGGGGGTCAGAAAGGATGAATTCGGTGTCCCGTATATGCCGTTTAGTCAGGTAAAGGGGTTGCTGAGGCTTGGAGGAAGTCAGTTAATGTCCTGGAACAGTTTGTTTTTACGACTTTTTAAACGCAATTTCGGCAAACAGGAAGATTCAACAAACATGGATCGTGTCAGATGGAGTTATACATCAGCCAGGTACCCTGTTTCTAAGAGGAATGAGGCCCGTGGCGCTGCTTCCATGCCAACTTATTCAGCCGAAATGCTTTTTGAGGGGGGCTTGATCGGAAGGCAGGCCCATATTAAATCAAAACAGGGGATAGCTGAAAATTTATTTGCCTTTCAAAAGAGTGGAGGGAATAATGAGGATTTTCGGAAATGGGAAGGTCATATCTTCTCTATCAATGAGGCAGATGAAGAAGATGTGGCTTTTTTAATTGCCTGTATGAAGGCGGAGGACCGTATTGGTGCAAGACGATCAAGGGGATATGGAAAGGTCTCCTGGGGCCCGATAAAAATTGGTGCATATAAACAGGACATAGATAAACAGAACACAGATGGATTAGTTTTAGATAGTGCATCTTCAACTGATCTTCTCAACAAATGGTACGAGAAATTATTTAATACCAGGGGAGGGAAGTAATATGGACATAAAAGGAATTAAACTTTATCTTTATCCTCTGGAGAATGTTCATTGTGGATATGGGATTCAGCAAGGGAATATCCTCCCGTCCTTGAATTATATACCAGGAAGGGTTATTCGGGGGGCGTTGGCAGGATGGGCAGTTCGAAATGGCTATCTCAAGAATAGCGATGACCTTTTTGAAAATTTGTTTTACCCAACAGAGGGCCGGATCAAGGTCTCCTATCCCCATTGTACCTATAAAGGATCAGTACCGGCCCCGCTTTCCTTTTTTGAAGTCAAAGGGGGGAGCTCAGACCCACGGTTTAAAATCGTTCGTGAAGTCCGTCCAAAGTATATTGTTCCTTCGAAAAAGGTGGATAATTGGGCTCACCTTGATATGCCGGCCGATTTCCTTTTAGATGATGAATGGCCCTCTGATATCGATGAAGTTACCTTAAAGCAGTCTGATGCCTGGATATTCGATGGGTATAAAATAGAGCCGGGGACAAAATGTGTGTTAGACCTGAAAGCCCCTCATCAGGAGGATTCGGGAAGGGTTGGCAAGGGCGAAAAAGGAGGTCTGTTTGCCGAGGAATCAATGATAGGTTCCTTGGATTTAAGCCCAACCGCCCGTTATTACACAGGGACCTTATATTATAAAGAGACAGAGGATACCCCACTTGACCTATTCACTCACCTTATTGATAATGGGTCTTCGTTTGATAAGGATTATCTCCAATCCCCCGCCCCCAAACAGATGGTTTTTATCGGTCATCATCGGGTGCCGGCCGTTATTTTAGGCGAAGTGAATGACCCTGTGTTTAATGCGGAAACTATGTCCTCAGGTGCCCTGACCATAAGTTTTTTCACTGACCTTGTCACTGATGAATACCCGTTATCGGCTGAATTATGCAACAAATATTTGCCCGGCCGGCCCATCAAAAGTAAAAACCGGGCCTTTTGCGCCAGGGAACGGATATTTGGCTATGATTCAACCCAAAAGGGAGCCAAAAAAATCATTCCCAGAAATACTCTAAAAGCCGGAAGTTGTGGGTATTTTGAAGTCGATTCCCTGAGTGAGGAACAAAAAAAACAACTTTGGGAGAGTTCTGTTTTAGGGATCGGCAATGAAAGCAAAGACGGGTTTGGAAGGTTTGAGATCGACTGGTGGTTACATCAGATAAATAATGGAGATTGACATGAGTACATCACTTCAGAATAAGTTAAAAGATATAGAAAAATTTTTTCATGATGAAAATAAGCCTTTAATGAAAAAAAGAGGGAAGATAACCCCTAGGCGCTTTTTTAACCTCTTTCGCTCTGATTTACAACGATTAGGGCCCTCAGGTATAGAAGCTTACCTCAATGATGTTGATAGTGTATTAAATGATCCGGATAAATTGGACGGCTTTGGGAAAGCCCTATACAACGAGTATTTCAATGGGAAATCCGATAAAGATCCGGAGTATTTGGAAGCCCTGATATACGCCTGTTTCGAAATGGATGCTGCCTATCGTTTCCAAGAGATGAAAATGGAAGGCTTGGAAAAGGAGAAAATTAGTAATAATTTAAAAATATGGAGGGTATTATGACCGGAACAATTCGCGTGTTGGTATTTTCTGAACTGGAGATGATTTCTTCCCTTCATCATGGAAGCGGAGAGGATTGTGCTTGCACCGATCTGCCGGTTTTAAGGGATAGCCGGAGGATTCCATTTATTTCAGGGAATTCCCTTGCCGGAAGCTTTGGGGCATCCTTAGAAGAAACTCAAGGGACAAAATGGCTTCATCCAATTAATGATACAAATCAAGAGGCCCTCCCATCGCTTGTCACCTTTGATGATGCCTTTCCTGTAAAAGACCAACAGGAAGCCTTAAAACAGCCGATTGAGATTCGGGAGCAGGTGACCCAAAACAGGGAAACCCAAACAGCATTGCAAGACCATCATTTCAATATAGAGGTCTTGCCGGTTGGAACCACCTTTTGCTTTTTTTGTCGATTTGATGCAACGGATACTTCAGAAGCTGAGGCATTTATTAAGACTATCAAACACTATCTATCCAAAGGGGGGAAGTATGGCGGCAAAAGGAACGCCGGGCTTGGACATTGGAAAGCAAATAAATGTGGCATCAAACAGCTTGATTTGAGTGATCCCAAAACCAACAATGACCTCAAACTATGGCTTACCAAAGGGAGCGGATATGAATGGGAGGGTGATTGGTCGAAATTGACAACCGATTTGGCCTTCGATCAAACCGATGAAGATAAAATCCCCATAACACCCATTTCGCAGGATGAGAATTGCTGGAAAATGGAGCTTACCGTCGAGATTAGAGATGGACTGCATCTTTCTGCCGGGGCCAATGGGCTTCCGGTTAAAAATAAATCCGATCTACGGCAAGCCAGACGTTACCGGATTGATCGTACCGGCCATATAACAAGTAATGAATTTATCGACTACGGTACATCGATTCGTGGCCGGCTTAGGACTGCAATGGAAATGCTGCTGCGGACCCACCTGATCCAAAAAGGGAAACCCATTCCCAAGACAATGGAAATCCTTCCCATAAACCCGACAATGGCCTCGACAAATGCGGATCTTAAAACCTTCTTTGGTTTTACCGATAGTTTGAACAAGAATGGAAATATGGCCAAATGGGCGGTAGAGGAAAGGGCATGGATCGGCAGCCCCATTGACGAAACCCTTGAAGACCATAATCGGCTTGACCATGCAAAACAGGGCACTCCGGATGCCCCCAAGATTGACGAATCCCTTGAGGACCATATTCGGCTTGACCCGATTACTCAACATCCATTAACGGGAGCAAAGTTCGACTTTTCGCCAATCAAGAATGGGAAGATGAAAGTAGTTGTTAAACTCCCTCAAGATGCTGAGGATTGGGAAAAAGAGTTGATTTATCATGCCGGAAAGCTTATGAGACTCAATATCCTCCCGTTTGGCGGAAAGGGGAGTAGAGGCTATTTGGGAACAAAAATTGGCACGGTTAAAACTATACCTTCCAATAGTTATAAGGAAGGTTCCCTGAAGGAGTGGTTAGGCAATGTGTGATATCAAAATTTTTGTAACTGTTGGGACATCATTTGCGAAGGGGCAGAAAGGCATAATTGAAGAAGGCCATATTAAGGGTATACTTGGAAAATTGAGTCAAAAACACATTCAAATTACCTTTGCGGCCCGTGCAAATAAAGGCGACCCTTTTCCGGCAGAGATTTCAAGCCTTTATAAGTTTTCAAACGAGCGGGATAATGAGCTTAACAGTAAAAAGGTTCAAGTGTACCTGCTCCATTCCAGTGGGGATGGTAAATATTGCGCACAGGGGGTAAAGAGCCTTATCAGATCCAAGGTCAATTCTTTATGGGGGGTCAAGCTAAAGGAGATAAGAGATCTTGATCCCAGGGATGGATCCAAGTTCTCAAAGGCCATGGATGACCTGTTTACGTTTATCCGGCAAGAGATCTCCGGGTTTAACGGGAAGGTGTATCTCAATATCACCGGGGGATATAAGGCGACGCTCCCTTTTATGGTAATGATTGGCTTATCTCTAGCTAATGTTGAGACCTTTTATCTCTTTGAAGAATCCACAGAACTGATATGGTTACCGGCCTATCCAATATCCTTTGATCTTCTTCATTGGCGGGACGAGCGGACGCGGCTCTTACCCTTTGATTATTCGGGATTTGAAAAAGAAGCCCTTTTCAAATCAATGCAAGGAACAAAATTTAAAGACCTTGTGGAAAAGGTAACCATAAACGGAAAGGTTGATTATCAGTTAAAGCCCCTGGCAAAATTTATGAAGGGGTTGTATGAAGAACAAAATGTTGGAAAAGTTATCTCTGAGTATGGTGCAGGAGAGATTCTGCTAAATCGATTTTCAGATTCCAAGTGGGCCATTTATCTCCGGCAATGTATTGAAAAGTGGCGATATATTTCAATGGGTGACCGGATACCGGAAACAGTTGAACATGGGCGAGGGCACACGCAACGGTTATTAGAGATTGCCCAACAAATTATCATCGCTGCTGATAAAAATATTACACTAACCAATGGGCAATTCTTTGTGTTGATTGCCTCCATCTGGCTTCATGACATCGGCCATAGCGGGGATTACTTCGTTTTTGAAGGCGATCAGGGAGTTATACAAGATAAAAATGATCCCCAATCAATGGAGCCTTATGTTGTATATGCTGATCCGGAGAAGGTCCGGAAATATCACAACTTTATGAGCTATCAAATATTAAAAGAAGAAGAAGGGTTTCTATTTCCTGCTGAGGGCCGTCCGGAAAATGGTTCTGAGTTTAAAAAAATCCTTCGTTCCATTCAGCTCGCCTGTCTGTATCATCGAAAGGAAATGCCGGTAGATAATGAAAAGGAATACAAAGCGGTTAAAGTCAAAAAAGGGCTTGCTAATTTTTCTACTTCAACAGAAGTAATTGAGGGTTTCCCTTTGATTGCCTCCCTTCTGCGGTTTTGTGATGGAGCTGAGAATCAGACGGAAAGAACAGTGGATGAGAATTATTATAAGGTGTTAGATAACTTGATTCAGCGGCAAGTCAATTTTTTGGCTCGGCACCACCCCTCTGGTTATGATAAACTGATCGCCTTCAAGCAAGCACAACCTAAACATTTTGAAAAACACAGATTAATTAAGCATATCTTTATTACAAAGGATGCAGGACTCAAAACTATATTTATAGATCAAGGCTCATCTAAAAATACTTCCGATAATATTACAAAATATAAAACATTCAATACGATATTTATAGGGGTTTACTTTGTTATTAAAAAGGGCGATTTTGAGAACTGTGAAAAACTGGAAACAATTCGAAATGAACTGGTATTAGATGTTTACAAAGAGTATCATTATGTCAGAAAGTATTTTGAGTTTGCCATTAACCTTCATTTAATTTTGCTTGATATTAATAATGTTCAATCAGAAATGAAAACTATTGTAAAAGTAATAGAAAAGAAGGAAGGTACATGGGATTGGGAATTAAACTCATAAAAGGGCGGCATCCGGATAAGGATATTGGACTGTCCTTGTCAAGTACAAGTACTTTCAAATAGATATACCTTTAGCCAATATCGCCTCCCTGATCTTCCAGAGGCATTCACTCCTGTATTTACAATTCAATCCTGTATTTACCATTGCCATAGACTGTCCCTTTACCAATGTGAAGATACTCCCCCATCATAAGATATGGCATAAATTCACTCAATTCTCCTTCAAAAGTTATTTTCCCTATGATCCCACCCATTTTCATTCTTGTATTCTGCCGTAAGGAATATCGCTCCCAATCTTTCCAACCCAGGCCGCTGAAGGTAGTTTTTACCAATAGCTCAGCCCTGCTCAGAAGCGATTGATAATCTATCTCCAGTGGTCTGTCGCCATGTATCTCAGCCAACCAGGAGATGCGCCGCAGAAGATTACGCATTAAGGTAGGGAAATCCAATTCAGGGGTTAGATGGCCATCGACTTTCAGTCTGGCAGGGGTTAAAAAATAGATAGCAGCCTTCTTGGTAAGGGCCATGTTTTGCTGCCCAAAGAAATCCGAGCCATAATGGATATTCCCCTGCCCCTGGATACCATTAGTTTCACGATCATAAATTACCTCTCCCGACTCAGTTGTAACCTTGGCCAGAGAGAATCTCCCTCGCTTTTTGCCAATCCCGGCCCGGCCAAATTCTTGGAAGGAAAAAATAATATAAGGTAGATAGTCAATGGCCCTGCCGATAAGGATAAGTTCAAAAATCAATAATTCTCCCGGTTGATACTTAAGCTTATTTTCCAAAGGAGGCTCGATTACAAAGGGATGGGGAAGATTGGAGGTCTGTTTTTGTTGGCTGCCGGCAGCAGATTGAGGGTTCTCGAAAATATAGGCATAAACACAGGTTTTGTTTAAACTGCATTTCTCACAGGATTGCTTCCGATGAAGGCAAAGAATATTCTTTAAGGCATGACCAAAACCACCCCGCAGGGTCGATCCTTTATATAATGGAAGCTCTAAACTATCTATTGCCTCAAGGTAGAAACTATAGGCAGCAAATTGAAATTTATCTATCCCGCAAGCCCCATCTTTCATAACCGCCTTTTCAATGCCTTCCTTGCCGAATGCTGAATTGAACCCCTCACCCTGCCCTCTCCCCTTAGGGGAGAGGGATTGGGTGAGGGGGACTCTTAGACCGCCTGGGAAGCCGCATAAATAAAATGGGAATTCCTGTGCGATTGAATTGAATTCATTATTTCGATTAATCCTAATATAAAATTGATTTATTTGCAATGGGAATAATGACATCCTACATTTACTTTTTTACACTTTTTTATAACCTGGAAGCATCCTTTTTTTTTACAACCTTCAAGCCCTTATAGACAAATATACCTGTCTTTATCGGCTTGCCCCTCATGAGGCTTTTCAGCTTATCCGAAGCAAGGTAGCGCTCTATCTGCTGCTGCGCCTCTATGTAGGCCCTCTCTACCTGCTCTTGTGTGGCGCCTTTTTTCAGATACTTTAGCTCTATTACATAACCATACAGCGCATCGTCTTCTTCAGGAATAAGGATCAGGTCGCTATAGCCCACGCCCAAGCCTAAATCCTCCTCCGATACGGGCCGGTA
>JAUWIR010000075.1 GCA_030605265.1 Pseudomonadota bacterium
AAAAAATGAAACGTGTTATATTAGGATTTGCCCTTATACTTTTTTGTTTTTTTGTAAATAGCAATTTTATAAAGGTTTCATTTGCCGAAGATATTAACCTTTCGAGTTTTTCCGAGCTTTATGAAACCATGGACACCACTTCAGTTTCGCCGAATATTCCCGAGTACGGGCTTCCTCTGGTTCCATCTCAAATAGTGAATTATTATGAGATTTTTCAGTTATCTGACTACTGGTATGAGTTATTACTACCAGATTGGGCTGGTCCGCCCATTATACTTGCTTCTGCAGGTGATACCATGCAGGTCCTTCTGGACCAGGGCTTTGTGGTTGCACATCTTAAATATCCGGGGCTTTCCTTTGTTGACATCTATAAGAAATTAAAGAAGCAAAATATACCCATTTTTATTACCTCCGATTCTCTTTTACATCTTTATCATGTTCAGTTTGATGAGACCTTGCTGGAGATGGAAGAGAGGGAATTTTATGGGGATTTGCTTTCCCTTACACAGGCCATGCACTCTGAGTCAAAGGCCCGGTATGAAAGCAGCGCCGGCGATCTTAAGGAAGCGGCCAAAAGAAACCAGGCTTTCTTTTCAGTGGCCCTAAGGCTTCTTGATCCTGACAATTCCATCCCTGTCTCCACCTATATCCAACAGGAGGTGGATGATACACTGGCATTTATAAACAATCATAGTGGATTTAATGAAGGTCCTGTTTTTAAATACCGGGAAGACTACAGCCAGTATTTACCCAGGGGCCATTATACGCGCAGTGAGACCCTGAAGAGATATTTCCGGGCCATGATGTGGTATGGACGGATAACCTTTCTTCTTAAGGGGGGAGATAATCCTGGTATTACTGAATCAAATGACGCCTTTATCTCCAGAGAGGATGCCCGCATCCAGACCTTACAGGCTGCTTTGATAGCCTCAACCATGACAAGTGTAAATCTTTCGGATAGATCTCTTTTTGACATCTGGATGCGCATATACATGGTCACCTCCTTTTATGTGGGCATATCAGATGATCTTACACCGGCGGAATACCTTGCCTCCCTAAAGAGCGCATTTGATGGACAACCGATTGATATTGGGGCCCTGGCTGATAATGCAGAAATCTTTTTTGATTTCAAGGCGCAACTGGCCCTGTTACCCTCACCGAAGATATACGGGGGCACGGGACAGGCTGCTGTAAATCCTGGTATCCCCCTGGCTGATCTAACCCCCGGGCTTTTAGAAGACTATCTTGGTAAGACCAAGGGCATGAGGCTTATGGGGCAAAGATATGTGCCGGATTCATATATAATGGGGCAACTGGTTTTCCCTGCAGTGAATAAGCTTACAGGGTGGAAATGTTTCACCACCTCGCAAACAGCCCTAGGGCCTGGGCGGGGTTTTCCCAGGGGCCTTGATGTAATGGCTGTTTTGGGGTCAGGAAGAGCGGAAAAAATTTTAAAGGCCTTTGGAGATACTGAATACATAAATTATGATCAACAGTTCAATAAACTAAAACAGCAGTTTAATGAATTCAGTGTAAATGAATGGAATAAAAACCTTTATTGGAGCTGGCTTTACTGCCTGAAGGCCTTGTTTAAAAGGCCTGGAAGCAACTACCCTACCTTTATGCAGACCGATGCCTGGCAGGATAAGCAGCTTAATACGGCCCTGGCCTCGTGGACTGAATTGCGCCATGATACCATCCTCTATAGTAAACAAAGCTATTCTCCAAAGGCCATTTGGTCGAATCAGGTGGTCGGTTATGTGGAGCCCGTGCCGGAGTTTTATGCCCGTCTGCTTTCCTTAACCAGGATGACCAATCAGGGTTTGAGTCTTTTTGGCTGCCTTGATGAAAATGCGCAAAAAAGGCTGACCAGTCTTGAAACCGTCCTTCAGCGCCTGTTTGACATTTCCCTGAAGGAATTGAAGAATGAAACCCTTTCAGGCGAAGATTATTATTTTATCAATGACTTTGGTGAATATTTGGAGAAAATGGTATTGAACATCCCCCAAAAAGGCCTGGATCATCACCTGGTGGCGGATGTTCATACGGACATTAATACAGGGCAGGCCCTGGAAGAGGGGCTGGGGCATTTGAATCTTCTTCTTGCCGCCTATAAGGCGCCTGACGGCGGGATAATTATCGGTGCAGGCCCGGTCTTTTCTTATTATGAATTCAAACATCCTAGTTCAGATCGACTCACGGATGAGGCCTGGCGACAAATATTATTCTCTGATTCTTGCCCCCCAAAGCCGCAATGGTGTTACAGCTTCTGTCTTGACGAGGAAAACAAGGATTAAAGAGAAACCCTTCCCTATTCACTTAGCCTGAAAGCTGATACTGTGTTTGATAACAAAACGTTTATTATTGACCCGGCTAATCTATTTTATAAATATTTATATCCCTCTTCATATTTATTCTCTTTGCCCATATTTAACAATAATTACGATTACCGTGCCGGTGGTCCCTATTATTTGAATGATTCCATATTTTCAAGCAGTATGAATTATTTTTTGGAGTACCCCTATTATGGTGGCGGTAGCGCTGTTGATGGGCGTTATTATCCCTGGTACGAGCCCGATATCCTCTTTTATGATGATGTGGGTTTGCCGCCATATTGGCATTATTGGTATTGGCCGCGAAGCTATTAAAGTCTTTTCTTCATAAATCTAACCTATCATTCTTAAAGGATATTAAAAGATTAAAGATATTTGCCTATAAGAAACATTTTCTAAATTATTGTAATTAATTTTAATCCATACAGTTTATCTCCCTATAGGTGAGGTATTTAGAAGTTAATTTTTCTATTGTTTTAGGTGGGCCTACCTTTATTGATTAAAATCAGGACGGATATTAATGAGGAGGGAATGAATTAAGAGACTCATTGTTGTTCATCGGAGACAATTACTTGATCAATGGGTCACCCAAAGGTGTGGTAGATGATATTGACAAATTGCAGACTCAATTACGTTTACATTATCTTAAAGCCCTTCATCATTTGCTATCTGTGTGAAAGATGCTAAAAAAATCATAAGGTATTTTTCTTGAAATCGCCTTATTACTGTATCTTATTTCTTATCAGGGGGAAGATGAATGAAGAACCAAATCAGCAATAAGGACAGCAACAATATCATCATTGAAAAGAAGAGCGCTGAACTCAAAGCAGTCTGTGGGCTCAATTGTGATGATTGCCAATTTTTTGGAGACCAATGTCAAGGATGCAGAAAGCTAAAAGGTAGGCTGTTCTGGGGGAGATGTCCCATTTATTGCTGTTGTGTTTATGAAAAAGGATTAGATTATTGCGCTGATTGCAGTCAATTTTTATGTCAAAAATTTTTAGATCAAATTACTACAAGTATAGGATTATAATTAATTATTCTTTCGATTGAGAAATTTTATCAAAAATATCAAAACCAATAGTTTTGGCAATAGTAAACCCACCTACTATCACCCAGAGATAGACGCTAAAAAACCGCCACAAAACAATAAAAATACCCATTAAGTGCTGAGGGACAAAAGCCGAGAACAGCAGGTACGCTCCCCCTTCAGCCACCCCCGTGCCTCCGGGAGTAGGAGTAAAATAAAGAAAAAAGTAAAGGACAAATTGTATCATTAATATCTTGACAAATGAATAGTTATAATTCAAACCTCTTAAAGAGGTCCAGGCTATAAGAAAATTTACACAAAGGGATGCGATAGTTAATAAAATTGCATAAATTAGAGTCTTTTTCCTATTTTTGATAAATTCTTTAAGGCAATTACTAAAATCATCAATCCAAATGGTTATTTTTGTTTCAAATTTTTCTACATATTTTCTCATGAATATATATTTTTTTAATTTTCTACATAGCTTATGAATAACTTCTTCCCCCTTTAAGGGATTAAAAAAACTATAAGTTAAAAATAATATGAAAAGAAAAAGCAAAAAAGCAGTATAGTAAAAAAAACCCTTAATGTAACTATTTTCAATAAGTCCCCCATGAAAAAAAATAATAGTTGGGGTAACCACAGCTAAAATCGTCAATAATAAAACCCCTCTAAGAAAAATAATCGTAGTAGCTTTTCCAAAAGGCATTTTTTTTTCTGTAAGCATATAAATCATTAAGGGTTCACCACCGATTAACGTTGGAGTAATTGAGGAAGTAAAAAAATAAACCAAGGTGGTCTCTACACTATAGGAAAGGGTCAGTTTAGTTCCTGCCGCCAATGAAAGTACCCTTAGTTTAAGACTATCCAAAAAAATCATTCCCCCACCTAGGACTAAAGAAATTAATAAATATCTTATTTTCATCTGTTTGATGGCTTGCCATGTTTTTGGACCAACCGTATGAAAAAAAATAATACCAATAACAGAGATGGTAATCAGGCAAAAAATCAAAAACAACTCTTTTACAGAAAGATTTTTCATAGTAATCAAGGAAAAGAAAAAGTACCGAATTAAAAAAAAATACCTTACAATTTTAATATCAATTTGAAATATATATTTCCCAAAGGGTTATAAACTTTTTGGTTAACATAGAAATACTATTTTATAGCATCACCGAGGATAATTGGCAATAATAATCTTAGGTCAAAGTAGGAACGCCTATTAAAATAAAGAAAGGATAAACAATGAGAAATTTTGAAAATGGACATAAAATAAAAAATTTTGAAATAGCCTGTTCTTATATGGAAAAGGTTTTCTATTCCTTATTCCATCCACAAAAATCATCAGCTTTACTAAGAGAGCAAGAATGGCACCCCTTTACCAATGTTTATGAATTAGCTTCGGAAATACTTATTGAAATTGAATTGGCGGGGATCAAAGAGTCCGATGTGCAAATTAATTTTAAGGAAAATTACCTGATTATCAAAGGCACCAGAAAAGAACGGAGAGGGGCGCAAATATTCTTTATCATCAAATGGAAGTGGAATATGGGCCATTTGAGAGAATTATTTACGTTCCATTTAAAGTTAACGCTGAAAAAATTCACGGAATATATGAAGATGGTTTTTTAATGATAAAATTACCAAAGTGTAGCCAAAATTTTTAATCTGGTACGAAAATACGTAATATAGATGCTACTGAGCATAAAAATTATGATAAGATATGAATATATATTGCATAAATATCGGGTGAATTTATGGAACTGACAAATATTGAAAACCAATTTAGTAAAATCGAAAATACTCTGCCTTTGCAGCCATTAAAGAATACTGTAGTATTGCCATATACAGCAACTCCTTTAGTGATAGGCAAAAAAAAATCTATTGCCGCAGTGCAAACTGCCATGGAAAAAGACCGCATTATTGCGACTTTTTTAATTAAACCCTATGGTCTTGGTAAAGAAGAAATTAATTTTGAGGACATTTTTTCTGTGGGCACGGCCACAGGTATCTTAAAACTGATGAAAATGCCGGATTCCAGTCTAAGACTCTTGGTACAAGGATTAAAAAAAATTCAATTAGAATCTATTATCCAAACAGAACCTTATTTTATTGGTCGAATCAAAATAATTCCGGAAATTTATATTCAATCAGATAGAGTTACAGCATTATTGCGAAGTTTAAATGATAAATTCCAGCGCCTTGTAACCGTCAGTTCCTATTTACCCGATGAATTAGGGGTAGCTGTTTTAAACCTCGATGATCCCTTTTCTATAGTATATATGATCGCCTCCATTATTAATATAAAAGCGGAAGAAAGACAAAAAATCTTGGAATTGGAGGAATTAGAGGATAAACTGCAACTTTTGTTAAGCTTTCTCAACAAGGAAGTCCAAATTTTAGAATTGGGTGGAAAAATACAATCTGAGGTAGCGGATGAAATTTCTAAAAATCAGAGAGAGTATTATCTCAGAGAACAGATGAAGGCCATTAAAAAAGAACTTGGAGAAGGTGGAACTCAGGATACGGAGGCCAAAGAAATACAAGAACAATTGGACAAACTCGATCTTCCGGAAGAAGTTCGCAAGGTAGCTGAAAAAGAAATGCAACGAATGGAATCAATTTCAAATGCTTCCCCTGAATACGGGGTAATCAGGACCTATCTTGATTGGTTAATGGATCTGCCTTGGCGGGTGATAACTCAAGATAATCTTGATTTGGCAAAAGCTGAAGAAATTTTAGAACATGATCATTATGACTTAAAAGAAATTAAGGAACGAATTATCGAATATTTGGCTGTACGAAAATTAAAACAAGATATGAAAGGGCCGATCCTCTGCTTTGTGGGCGCCCCAGGGGTTGGAAAAACTTCTTTGGGACAATCTATAGCCAAGGCATTGGGGCGAAAATTCCTTCGGATGTCTTTGGGAGGTATGCGGGATGAAGCGGAAATTAGAGGGCATCGCCGAACATATATTGGCGCCATGCCAGGGAAAATACTGCAAAATATGAGACGAGCTAAAACAAATAATCCGGTCTTTATGTTGGATGAAATTGATAAAGTAGGCGCCGATTTTCGAGGAGATCCTGCTTCCGCTCTCTTAGAAGTTCTCGACCCTGAGCAAAATGTAAGTTTTATGGATCACTATGTTGATATCCCCTTTGATCTATCAAAAGTACTCTTCATTGCCACAGCAAACGTTCTGCAAACCATACACCCGGCTTTAAAAGATCGGATGGAAATCTTGAGGCTTTCCGGGTATATTAATGAGGAAAAAATAAATATTGCTAAAAAATTCCTTATCCCCAAACAAATTCATGCGCATGGATTAATTGAGGAACAAATCTCTTTTCAGGAGGAGGCTATCCAAAATATTATCCTTAATTATACGCAAGAAGCGGGAGTGCGCAACCTGGAGAGAGAAATAGCCAAAATTTGCAGAAAAGTAGCCTATAAAGTTGCCGGGGCTGAATTAAAGAATATAGAGGTTAGTCAGGTTATTGCCAGAGAATACCTGGGCCCTCCGAGAATATTTCCGGAAACCGCCAGGAGAACTGCCAGACCCGGCGTTGCTACCGGTCTGGCCTGGACGGAAAGTGGAGGGGATATTCTTTTTATCGAAGCCTTGCAAATGCCGGGGAAAAAAGGGTTGACCATAACCGGTCAATTAGGCGACGTAATGCAAGAATCAGTAAAAGCTTCTCTATCCTATATACGCTCCATTGCTCATCGGTATGGAATAAATGAAAATTTTTTTGAAAAAAGCGACCTTCACATTCACGTACCCGCAGGGGCCATTCCTAAAGACGGACCTTCGGCAGGTACGGCAATTGCCACGGCCATCGCCTCTATTTTAAGTGGAAGAGCAGTAAAAAAAGATATAGCTATGACTGGTGAAATTACCCTGGTAGGGATTGTCCTGCCGGTTGGAGGGATCAAAGAAAAAGTACTTGCCGCCAAACGGGCGGGCATTAAAACAGTGGTGCTTCCTTCCCGAAATAAGGTTGATTTGGAGGAAATTTCACCGGAACTTATCTCGGATATTAATTTTCTCTATGTTGATCGCGTGGATGAAGTGCTTGATATTGCTCTAAGTGATAAACTTAATTAGCGGGTTCAAAGGTTCAGTTTTTTATTACGTTTGATGGTTGATTAAAATAGCCTATTTTAACCTCGGGGAATTTTCCTCGCAACATCTTCACTATCTCCCATAGTGGTAAAAAAGCACCCTGATTTTGCCCCTTCTCCATCTTTTCAAAATAAAAATCAGGATCAATATTCAGGTTTCTCATTTGGATAAGATCAATCTTTGTTTCTTTGATAAACTGACAAAGCTTTTCCCATTCTTTCTCCCTATCGGTAATACCCGGGAAAACAAGAAGGTTGATGGCGGTGAATATACGCTTTTTTTTGGCCCTTTCTATGGTTTCCATCACATCATCCATGCAGTACCCTTGAGGTCGATAATACAGCTCATAGATGGAAGTAGAAAGACTATTTAAACTTACCCGTATGCTATCTAACCCCGAAGAAAACAATTCTTCCGCAGCTAAAGGAAGACTCCCATTAGTATTGAGATTAATGACCCCTTTTTTAGATTTTTTCCTCAAAGAACCTATGGCCCCAGCCAAAGTATCTTTTTGCAAAAGCGGCTCCCCCTCGCATCCTTGGCCAAAACTGACAATACTGTCCTCAACTTCAAGATGAGGAAGGGCTATTTCCTTTAATTCCTCAATGGTGGGAACAAATTTAATTCTCTCCTGAGAGGAAGGACAACACTCCCCCGGCTGCAGCGATAAGCATCCCAAACAACGAGAATTACACACTGGTGAAGTAGGCAAAGGGCATTCCCAGCGCTGAAGAAATAAATTTTTCGCTGCAAAGCAATGATATTCCAAAGCACATCGAGCAAGTTGCTGAAGTAGCCTATTTTTTGGCTTCTCCTTCAAAAAAGTTTTTACCGCTTCCATGACTTTTTGATCATTTTGAAAGTATTTTGGGTGCCAGTGAGGGTTCGGATCTACCTGGAGGGCAGCTATCCCAAAACGGCCATTTTTCCACCCTACCGCAGTATATGACCAAAGAGGTAAGGTAACCTCTGATTTATTTTTTTTTGTTGCAGGAAGAAGCGTCCTTAAATAACCTGGAGCAGGGAAAGCGGCTACAGGGAAACATTTTTTCTTGTGCCCCTTTATGGTAATTTGATTACAAGCACTAAAATCCTTTTTTTGGTTGTCCCATCCGATAGGGACCCTGCCAGGCATAGTAAATAGCTGACTTCCAAAGGGAAGAGGGAGTAATTGCTCTTGATGAGGTCTGATGAGCTGGTCTCCGGACTTTGCAGCCAGTTCTAAATAGGGATGATTATAAATTTCCCCTGATTCATCTGCAATAACAAGTGATACCATAACAGCAATTCTCATTTTGAGATAATCTGGATTAAATTAAGGATATACAGGCCCAATCCCCTTCCCCAGAGCAAATGAACCTTCAATCGCCTTGCTGATAAATTCTTGCGCGAATTGTACTGAAACTTTCAGCTCATACCCTTTGGCCAAAAAAGCAGCAATCGCTGAAGCAAAAGTACAGCCGACACCGTGCAGATGATTCGTTTGAATCCGCTTTTTTTCAAAGGGGATAAATTCCTTCCCATCATAATAAAGATCAATGATGCAGGAAGAAGAGTGGCCTTCAGCTCCCTTAAAATGTCCTCCTTTGAGAAGAACACATTTCACTCCACAGTCAATTAACCTTTGTGCTGCTTCCAGCATTTTCTCGAAGGTTGTAATGTCATTTAAATCCGTAAGCATTTGTGCTTCGGGAATGTTTGGTGTGACTATCGTAGCTAAAGGGAATAAATGCTCTATCAAATAAGATCGTGCCTCTGATAAAAGTAACTGCTCCCCTCGCTTGGCGAAAAGGACAGGATCAATAACCAAGGGGAAATTTCTCCCTGTTAAATTGTCAGTTATGATCTCAATACTTTCCCTGCTCCACAACATTCCGGTTTTTACCGCATCAACGGGAATATCTTCTAATACTGACCTCAACTGGTCATTAATAAATTCTGCCGATACCCCCAAGACCTTTTGCACTCCCATAGTATTTTGAGCTGTTAAGGCAGTAATTGCCGATACTCCCCAAACGCCCAAGGAGGAAAAAGTCCTCAGGTCCGCCTGAATTCCCGCGCCGCCGCCGGAATCTGAACCGGCTATCGTGAGCGCAACAGGCACTGTCTTCCTTGAAGTTGATTTTTCCATACTATTTAACGGCTAAATGAAGTGTTTGGTGAATTGTTTTGGTAGTCTCCGTGATCTGAGAAGATTGGTAAATACCTGCTGATATGGCTACTTGATTGACTCCGATACTCAAAAAGGGAGCCAACTTCTCTAAAGTAACCCCCCCAATCAGAAAAAAGGGGATATTCAATTTTTTCTGCAATTGCTCAATCTCCTCAATTTTCACACAGGAAGATAAAGATATCTTCTTTGTTTTAGTAAAAAAACAGGGTCCAAAACCAAGATAATCCGCACCTTCTTTTTCCGCTGCCAGGGCTTGAGTAACAGAATGAGTGGAGATCCCAATTATTTTTTCAGGGCCTAAAAGCTTTCTAGCTTCCCATAAAGGAATATCCTCTTGCCCTAAATGGACCCCATCGGCATCAAGGATTTGGCATAGATCTACCCGGTCATTAATAATAAACAGAATTTTTTTTTGTTTACACAAAATTTTCAGCTTTTGTCCGACAGCTAATTTTTGGTGATCAGTTCCCTCTTTTAACCTCAATTGCAGTATATCAATTCCTGCAGCCATTGAGTCAGAAATTTTTTGTAAAAAGGAATTCTCATCTTCAATTCTTGGCGGGGTGATAGCGTATAAGAGGCAATCAAATAAATCTTTCATCTAAAACCTGTGTGATGAATATTTTTGTGCCTTTTTAAGCGAGAAATTTTTTCATTATACTAATGGCACAGAACTCTCCGCACATACTGCAGGTTTCATCCTCCTGAGGAGGAGTTGCTTTTCGAAGTTCTTGCGCTGTTTTGGGATGAATGGCCAACTTTATCTGAGTGTCCCAATCCTGCGATTTTCTGGCCATAGACATCTGATTGTCTCTTTCCAGAGCGCCAGGTATTTTTTTGGCAATATCTGCTGCATGCCCTGCAATGCGGGCGGCAATAACCCCTTCTCTGACATCCGCAGGCGTCGGCAGACGAAGATGCTCCGAGGGGGTCACATAGCAGATAAAATCAGCCCCTGACCAAGCTGCCAAAGCTGCCCCTATGGCTGAGGATATATGATCAAATCCCGGAGCAATATCGGTTACTAAAGGACCCAAAACATAAAAAGGAGCATTCTTGCAAAGCCTTTTCTGCAAAATCATATTTGTCTTTATCTGATCCAAAGGAACATGCCCAGGCCCTTCAATCATTACCTGTATATCCTCTTTCCAGGATCGCTCAGCTAATTCTCCTAAAATAATCAGTTCTTGAATTTGCGCCCTATCTGTTGCATCACTCACAGCTCCCGGGCGAAGCCCGTCACCTAAACTCAAGGTCAAATCATATTTTTGGGCAATTTCCAGCAATCGATCAAAATGTTCATACAGAGGGTTTTCTCTTTGGTGGTGAATCATCCAGGAGACCAAAAAAGCCCCGCCCCGGCTGACAATATCCATCAGCCTTCCTTGGTTTTTTAATCTTTGCACTGCTTCCATGGTTAAACCTGCATGGACAGTGACAAAATCAACACCCTCCTTGGCTTGCTCTTCAATCACCTGGAAGAGTGTATCCGTTGACATTTTCACAATTGCCCCGTATTCCTCGATCGCCTCTATGGCCGCCTGATAAATTGGGACTGTTCCTATGGGGACACTACTG
>JAUWIR010000069.1 GCA_030605265.1 Pseudomonadota bacterium
ATTTTTTTAATTATTTCAATGTCTTTCACTTTTATGCTATTCTCAACTAAGAGTAAGGTATTATCCAATAACTCTCGCAAGTCCAACGCCTCAAAATTGAAATGGTGAGGCCGTGAAAAATTTAATAAATTTTTGACAATGTCCTTACATTGTCTAGCGCCCCTCTCGACAATATCCAGTAATTCTCTATTAGAATCTTTAAGGTCATTTTTTCTTTGGAGTAATTGAACATAATTCAGTATCCCCACTAAAGGATTATTTAATTGATGGGCCAACCCGCTGGCTAACTCTCCAATGGCAGCTAATTTACCTGCCTGAATCAATCTTAATTGCATGCCCACTTGGTGAGAAATATCTTGGATTAGACAAAGGACTTGGGTTATATTTCCATTTATATCAATCAGCGGAGTGGTGGTGAGTTGATAGTGTTTTCGCACCCCTAATTCATTGTTTATGCTGTGTTTTGAACGCTGGATAACACCATCCTCGAAAGTCTTCCTCATCATACATTGATCGCATGCTTTCGATGTTCCTTTAAATAATTTATAGCAGGCTATGCCTTCCAACTGTTGTATGTATTTAAACCACTCCCCCATTGTACGATTCAGCCAGACGATTCGATAATTTTTATTAATTATGGCTAAACCGGCCCCAATGGCGCTAATAATATTTTCTAATTTTCGTTTTTCTTGTTGTAAACGCTTGTTTATATAGTTTGTCCGCTCTCTTAGTTCTTCCTGCTGAATGCGCAAATCATGCCGCTCCAAGGCCCTTTGTATGATGATGTTGAGTTTGGTCGAATAATCCCCACATTTTATCACATAGTCATAGATCCCCATTTTCATAGCCTGGACCGCAACTTGTTCGTTCCCATGTCCAGTAATCATAATAGTAGGGATATTATATCCACGTTTATTCATTAAATCGAGAAATTCAAGTCCATCCATCTTAGGCAGGGAATAATTCAATAGGATAATATCAAAATGATGTTTTTCAATTAATTGTAATCCTTTTTCCGCTGAATTTACTGTATTTACAGCAATTTCCGCGGGGCTGGTTAAAAGGGCCTCACCTATTATTTTTTGATCCTCGGCATTATCTTCAACCATTAATAAATTAATGAAGTTACCTCCTCTTTCAACAAAAGGCTGGGGATAATTTTTTTTCATTTTTTCCTGAATTTTATTCCTTGTTCATTTTTAGGAAAGAAGACCCGTTTTAAATCAAGAACATATTATTGAAGCATTTGTAAAAAATGATCATCATATTTGAATATAGCAAAATATTTTCTTTTTGTAAATGGTGTTATACCTGTGCCTCTTTCTAAATGTAATTGATATTTCAGCAATTTATCTATTTTTTTTTACTATTTATTTGATATTTTGTGACAAATAGTGTAAAATAATATAAAATTTGGAATAAATATTGCTCTTTAGTTTTATCAAATCGAACACTCAGAAGAAAGAGAAAAACCTATGAAAAGAATAAGTGTTTATTTTTTTATTATTTTTATTATTTTTCCAGTCATGGCTAATGCTCAATTTTTTAATCCATTTTTGGGGGCCATAGCACCTTCATTTGTGCCATATGGATATTCATCAATATTTGAAAATCCTTATTACTATGATACCTCACTGCCTATTGCTTCCTTTGGACAATTTGATCCTTCAATTAATCTTAATAATGTCAGCCTTTCCCTTGATCTTTTGTACCCAATAACTGCAAGAACCTATGACCCTGCCTCTCTCCAAGGATTGTATAATTTTTCCCCTGCTCCCTTTAATTATATCTGGAACTCTCTTGCTGCCGGCCAGGGTGAAACTATTACGGTGAATCCTTATTTTGCCCTCCCTAATTATTATTCTTTATTGCAAGAAGATTATTTTGCCACTAATACTCCTGAACGAGAAGTTCCTCTTTCTTTGTACTCGCTTTATTCCTTTGCCCCGATTATACCTGAAATTTATTATTCTGCCTGGCAAGCAGACCTTATACCTCAAGAAAACTTTGTTAATTCACTTGCGCTAAATTTTTTCCCCATTTTTTAATATTTTTTACACCCCTTCTTGAGAGATATTAATCCTAAAAAAGATTTTTTTTCAATAGTATACTTACTTTTTTCTAGTATCGCCAAATCGGAAGATAGAATACTATAATTAGATAAAAGACCTGTAAATAGAATTTAAGTTATAATATATTAAAAAGGGTATTGCAAAAAAATAACAATATGGTATAATCATCTTAGATCTTATAGAAAGTTTTATTAATTTAACAGAAACAAATATTTAAGGGCAAAGGAGGAAAAGATGATCTTTGACAAAGCTAATATTTTAGTAGTAGATGATGACCAGGATCTTAGTGATTTCATAGTAGAAATTCTTGTGAAAGATGGATATAAAGTATCGGCAGTAACTAATATAAATGACTCTCTCTATAAATTGAAGAATGATATATTTGATATTGTTTTGCTGGACCTTAAATTACCTGATGTTCCCGGAGAAGAAGGAATAGCTGAAATTAAGAAAGTGTCTCCTCACTCAAAAGTGATTATCTTAACTGGATATCCTTCAGTGGAATCAGCCGTATCCACTATGAAAAACGGGGCGATTGATTATTTGAAAAAGCCCTTTAAAAATGAAGAGCTCCTGGAAATTATTCAAAACAATGTTAACCTCGATGTAAAGAATAATATTCTGACGAAACTTGGAGAAAAAATTAAGTTAATCAGAAAGGGAAAAGGCGTTAAAATTAAACAGCTGAGTGCCCGGTCAGGCTTAACCGAAAGTTCAATTTCCATGATTGAGAATGGAAAAATTTCACCTTCAATTACTACTATTAATAAAATTGCTATGGCCCTGAGTGTTCATCCTATTGAATTTTTTGAGATTGAAAAGCATAAGAAATGCGTTGTTACCAGGAAAGGCGAAAGAGAAAGACTACAATTTGAAAATACGAATAATGCTTTGGAATACTTGATTAGGAATGGGAAAGATACTAAAAATGAAATATTCATTTCTATACTTGGACCGAACGAGAAATCCTTTGAGGAATTTATTACCCATGATGGCTATAAATTCGGATATGTTTTGAATGGCGCTGTAGATGTAATATTAGGAAATGAGACTGTGCGGCTTTCTGAAGGAGATACAATTTACTTTGAGGCAATTGTACCCCACCTGTGGAAGAGTTCTGAAAGCAGAGAATCAAACACTTTATGGGTTGTCAGCAGAAATTAGGAATTGAATATAGAATGATGGGGCATGGATTAACCCGAAAGTATAAGTTAATCCATGCTTTATCTTAATTTAATTTCTCAGCTTCTTCAATGAGCATAACAGGAATACCATCTCGAATTGGATATTTTAACTTACAATTTTCACAGATGAACCCATCTTCTTTTTGAGTTAATTTAATGTCCCCTTTGCATTTCGGGCATACTAAAATTTTAAGTAATTCTTCACTAATAGCCATCTTTTCCTCCTTTTTTTAATTATCATATCATGATTATTTCAATTTTTGAATAGTTAATTAAAGAATAAATATCTTGTCTGTTTTTAGAGTAACATTTTTCGAACTTCCCTGATTACTTCTTGTACTTTAATTGATTGCATGCAAATTTTTTTTGTGCAATATCTTTGGAAACAGTTACGACAAGAAACCCGAGTGTGGATAACTCTATGCCCCTTTCCATAGGGGCCGTTTCTTTGAGGTGAAGTTGGACCATAGATACCAAGGCATGGTGTACCAAGGGCGGCAGCCATATGCAAGGAACCGGTATCTCCTGCAATAAGAAGTCGGACTTTTTGCATCAAAGCCATTGATTGTTTAAGGGTTGTGGGGAAGGCTTTGTAAGAGCGTTGGTTCATTTTTTTCTGAATAGACTTCACTAAAGGAAGCTCCGAAGGGCCCCAAAGAAAGATAATAACTGCCTTATATTTTAAAATGAGCTGATCAGCCAGGCAAGCGAAATTTTCTTCCCCCCAACATTTTGTTTCCCAGGCGGTACCCGGGTTTATGAGGATGAGCAGGTTATCCTGTTTGATCTTTTTTTTCTCAAGGAAGGTATTAATAAATTGTTTGTCTTTATCCGGAATGGTGATCTTAAACTCTTTATTCTGTGTATCAACCCCAAGGTGTCTTACCAAACTAAGGTTTTGGTCAACTATGTGCACATCCTTTTCTTCAGGCCTTAAATGAAGGTTGGTAAAACGTATATTAGCAGGTTCCCGACAATAATCTTTGGTAAAGCCAATCCGAGTTTTCGCCTTGGTGAACCAGGTAAGAAGGCCGCTTTTTATCAATCCTTGAAGATCAATGACTATATCAAAATTCGCTTTGCGAAGATGATAGAAGAAAGAGACTGCTTCCCAGAGAACCGGGATAGTTCTATGGGGGTAAGGGAATTCTCTTGACCAGCGATTTTTATCAAAAAGAATGATTTCATCTAAATCAGGATGGCCGGCTAAAACCTTTCTCCCTTTTCCCTCTACAATCCAAGTCAAGTGGGCATTTGGAAACTTTTTTCTTAAAGCAGAGGCAACCGGGAGACAATGAATAATATCTCCAATAGCGCTTAGTTTAATAATAGCTATTTTGGTTGTATAGGAATTTTCATTTTTTTTATGTGAGGTTTCAGCCTTTGTGCCTTTGTGCCTTTGTGCCTCTGTGCCTTCTTTTAACTTGTTATTTTTTGGCATACTGCTATTTTTTCCATGAAGGAGTTGTTTTCTCAAAATAAGTAATCAAATCAAGAGCAAGATAATAGGGGAGCTTTAGGCCCATTTTCCAGATACACCAAAGGGTTAAAGGTGAGGAAACAATTTCGACCTTCCCCTGTTTTATGGCTTTGATTACCCCTTTGATGGATTTTTCTGCCTGTACAAGAGAGTAAGTGGTATGAAATTGCCACCAAGAGTGTGAATCAGAAGTCCCTACCATAGGTAAGTTATTATATTCTGCAAACTGGACGCCTTTATGATTAAAATTAAGCCAGGAAAAATAAAAATGACAATATTCTACTGCATCAAAGAGGTCTTTATTTTTTAATAACTTGCCTTGGAGGGCCACTGGGCTTGGAAAAAAAGGATGAGGAGCAATAATCAAGCTTTCCTCTGTTTTTATTTTTTTAAGGTCCGAGAAGGTCTTTATTTTTTCTGAATAATCAATGTTATAAAGGAGAACGTGTTTTTTTTCTATGGTCGCCTCAACACCGGGAATCAGTAAGATCTCGAATTTTTCAGCATAGTTTTTGAGTTCCCGGCTATAGGTCAAAGAATTATGATTGGTGATGGCCAGAACCTCATACCCTTTCTTATGAGCACCCTCTATTAATTGCTTGGCGCTATAGTGGATTTTTTCCTTGGGGTCCTCGGACGTATGTATATGAATATCTGCTTTTAATGTATTCATCTTTAGCTTTTACTTTTCAGGTATGATTTTTTTAAGGAAAATTGGGCAGGATATTTTTTTAAATGCTGCATGATAAACGATAATTACCTTATGTTTCTTGATTGATAATCCATTGTACTGCTTCAAGCAGATCTTCAGCAATAAAATCAGGTTGATGGTCCCAGGTATTTTTAAATAATTCATATTCTCCACGGCCGTATCCGGTGAGAACAAGAACTGATCGAGCGCCTGCATTATTTCCTAATACTATTTCGGTATATTTGTCCCCAATCACGTAAGACCTGGATAAGTCGATATTTAGTTCTTGGGCGGCCTTTTCCAGCATGCCTGTTTTAGGCTTGCGGCACGAGCAATTCATTCTGTACTTTTCTGTCCCTACGCTGGGATGGTGCGGGCAGTAATAGATTTGATCAAGGTATGCCCCTTTTATGCTGAGAAGGTGCTTCATTTTTTCATGGACCTGATGAATGAGTCTTTCAGGAAAATAGCCGCGGGCAACTCCTGCCTGGTTGGTGATGATAATAGCTTTGAAATCGCTTTTATTGATTAATCGAATCCCTGCGGCGGAATTTGAAAGTAATTGGAACCGGCATACATGATTGATATACCCTACTTCTTCGTTGATTGTTCCGTCTCGATCCATGAATATGGCTCGGTTTTTTTTCCTCATAAATTTAAAACCCTAATTGTATTAAGATTATGAGCTAAGTATAGAATAAATTTCCACTATTGACAACTGAAAAGACTTAAAATTGGGGGACTGAAATGCATAGTTAATGCTTTTTTTTCGCAAAGACGAAGCTGTATTTTTTCATCCGGCATCTATCATCCAGTAACCATTATCACGAAGATCGGCTATTGAAGATTGACCTTTAACTATGTCGGTTTGAGGCGGTGCTTTATTTAGTATAAATAAAAAATACCTGACTGAAATTTTTTTCACAGTGAATAGTTTTTCATAAGAATCATAATTTTTTTTAATCTTCCTTAGAATTATTAAAAACCTCTAACTATCTGTAAATATAGTTTTAAGCTATTTTTCTATTATATTTAAGACATGGTATGGTTATTTTTTTAAATAATTAATAGTTATTAATTTATAATATATTATAAAATATATTATTGGCATAATTATTGCATTGTTAATTATAAAATATTCCTTCAATATTCTTTATTCATAATCCGGTTTCAGATATAAAGAACTATTTCTCCATTTATATTAATAAAATATTAAAATTTTAATATTAACATATTTCTATTAAAAATCATACCTATGCACATGCCCTTATAACTACATAGCTGCTAAATTTTTAAAGGGGGGTGATAAATAAGAAAAATTGGTCCTATATTATTAAAATTCAAAAATGTAAAGAGATTTTAAAGGAGAATTTTAAGATGAAGATTAAATACATGTTGTTATTTATATTACTAATTTACCTTTATGCATCATCTCCCGTGTTCCCCTGGATGATCAATGAAGACTACCAGCAACGTGATTCGCGGCCGGCTACAGATTTCGATATATGGCTGGTGGGTGATGTGCGGGACCAAATAGATAGTAGCTTCAGTAAAATGGGGTGTACTAATCCATTTGAAAATCCAAATATAACTATGCAATTAACTGAAATAGGTAATACCAAGATCAGGTTCAAAGGATCTAATACGATTCCACAAGATCCAAATGCTCAAAGACATTTTGGAATCGCTAGTAGTGGAAGAAAGCCGCGTGGAAGAAAGCCGCAAGTACGATTTAAAGCGTGGTCTTATGCCAGCGATCCATTTTACGTGCCGGTGCCAAAATCAAATTTTGCCTTTATTTACGATCCCGATAACTGGGAATTGACTATCAGTGTTGAAAACTTATCAGACGATACCGTAACATTCAGCGAAGTTGGATATTTACTCAACTCTGAGGAACAACCAATTGAAAATTTGAGTCGGGATATACTCCCCCCGGAGATGTTTATATCATTACATGAATTGAATAAAGAATACAAAGTTGGTGAGTCAGCAAGTATTGTAATACAAGATGTCGATCCTTCGGAATTTGCCATTACTTATGCCACAGTCACATTTTCAGGGGAGTCTATAAACAACAGATACAATGAATACGACATTGGCAGTGGAGGAGAATGGACTCAGGTGGCAGTGATAGATGAGATTGGTAATGCGGATATTGATATCCTTCCAGTAAGTAACAGCTTTGGAAATATAAAAGTGGGAAAATCATCAGATCAAATGATTATAACTATATTTAATAAAGGAGATGGAATACTTAATATTTTAGATATAGCTTTATCAGATGAAACAAATTTTTCCCTGGATGTAAATGCAGGGCCAAATCCTTGTAAGAGTAAAACATCAATTATTAGCCCTGATGGGTGCTGTAAGACATTCGGCGTTATTTTCACTCCTTCATCACAGGGCTCAAAGACAGCTACCATCACTATAACCTCAAACGATCCTGATGCTCCTGATACAACCGTTTTTCTCTCCGGATATGGTAAAAAACCGACTAACCATAATTTAACTATGAGATGGGGCCCTTCATGTTTTAACTGGTTATCATACTATACTTATCCTTACTTAGGATGGTATCCGTCATTTAATATCCGACCTTATTATATTGATCTAAATTATCTTGGAGGATGGGAGCTATATTTAGATAATTGGTATACCTTGAATAGTTTTTGGAATATCCCTCTGATTTATTAAAACTCTATTTGGTGATGTATCCTATGTTCAAAAATAGTTTGAAAATAAAATTAACATAATATTTAAAATGGAGGTCATTACTATGAATAGCAATAAATGGAAAATAATTATCGCCATTATGGCCCTTATTGTAGTTTTCCCTTCGTTTGGTCGTGCCTGGGAAAGTTGGAACCCTGCCGCCAGGTGGGCCCGAGGACAGACATTAAAAGTGTGTGTTGAGAACCCACCAGGCGATGCTGAAACGCAAGGGGAATTTTGGGAAGCCGTGTATGAAGCTATAGCAGAGTGGAATACAGCACAGAATGATCCCAATATACAAGGCTTGACTCTTGAAGCAGTTCCGGTTAATGATGAAATCGATATTAATGATCCTAATGATTGTGATATTGATATTACTTGGCATAATGATTATGAAGAATCTTGTGAGGGTGGCCCCCCTCCAGTTTCTATTCATATTGGCTACGCTGGTTTAAATTCAAGGGGCATTACTCGAGTACTCAAGCATGAATTAGGTCATGCCGAAGGCTTGGATCATTCGGCTGCCTCAGAAATAATGGCGGAAAATGCCTTTTCCAGTACTAATGGCGCACCATCAGATCCTGATCTTAATAGTGAGGATGCTTTTCCAGTGCCTAACAATGATGATAAGGCCGGCAAGAAGGCGATGTACGGCACAGCCCAAAGAGCCAGCCAAGCAAATGGTGAAAGCGATGCATCCAGAGACGATGAAGAAAATTTGTGGAGATATAACTATTTTTTACATGCCCTTGTTGTCCCGGAGTTTTGGATTCCAATAACTGAATTCACTGTATCATTGTCCTCTAATATAAACCTCGATGATCTAACCATTACCCAGATACCACAGGGGTGGGAATGGGCCCTCTCTAAAGTCGGCATTTCAGGCGGCAGACTTGGTGACGATGGTGGAGCACCATCACCGGCATATCTTCGATTTTGGACATCCAATACTATTTTTGGTGTTGAGCCGGGGCAAAGCGTTGAATTTCAGATATCCAGCACTCTGCCTCCAAGAGATGTAAGAGAGCTTTTACGAATACTCCCGGCTATGATTCCGATGAGTTTAGTGTAAAAGCACCATCTACCACTTACCCCATTATTGATATCTACCCCACAAATTACGACTTTGGTAGTTTAAAAGTAAAAAGATTATCAGATCCTATTATTATAACCTTGTTCAATAAAGGAGATGCCGCACTTAACATTTCAGATATGATTTTATCAGATGAAACAAATTTTTCCCTGGATATAAATGCAGGGCCGAATCCATGTGGGAGCAAAACACCAATTATTACCCCTGATGGGTGCTGTAAAACAATCGGGGTTATTTTTACTCCTTTATCAAAAGGATCAAAAACAGCTACCCTCATCGTAACTTCAAACGATCCTGATACTCCGGAAGTGACCCTTTTACTTTCTGGAATCGGAAAAAGCACAAGTAACTTAACCATGAAACGGTGCCCATCATATATTAGCTTGTTACCGTACTATAATTATCCTTACTTTGGAGGATTAGCTTTCTATAACTATCCTTACTTCAGAGGTTATTCGGTGTTTGATAACCAACAATATTATTTGGATCTATATTCTTTTGGTGGATGGGAGCTGTATCTAGATAATATGTATCTCAATAGGCATTTTTCAAGCCTTTACCGAGTCTACCAATGATACAGTTTTTCATATTACCAATGACCATTGAAATATTGAAAATGAGATTTCTTCAATAATAAGTAAATATCTATAGCTTATTACAAGAGCGCTAATTTGTTTTTTTATATTAGGAGAGGAACGCAGAGAAAATATAGAATAATCACTGCGTTCTCTGCTCCTTATACGCTTTTGCGTGGAATATGGAATTGTTGTCAAAAATATGATATAAGAAGGAGCTTAAAATGAGAAAATCTCTCTTTCCTTTCAAAAAGTAGACTATGATGAAACAATCTAACTATTTTCAATGGGATTTTCATTCTGATCAGCCTTATCCCCTAAGAGATAAAAAATTTAAACAGAGCATGGGTTTTCGATTATGGGCTGATCACCTGAAGATGGTTTATACGAATGTTCTTCATTGGCCTCGTATCTTTTGGAAATATTTGAACTTGCCCGAAAAAGTTGGTCGTACTGAGGAATTATTCGGCATGGGCGTTGACTGTGAGAAGAATCCAGGGCCAACTATTGAAATGATTGATGATCTTGGGGTTGATCATCTCTTAGTTCGCTTTCCCCTTGAAAAAATAGACCGGATAAAACCATACCTTGCCTTTATTCAGCAACTTCAAGGGAAAAATGTGGTAGTAAATTTATTGCAGTCAAGGGCTCTGATTGAAGATCAAAACATGTTAAAAAAATATCTTACCTCTGTTTTTCATGGTTTTTCCCCTTGGGTAAAAAGTTTTCAAATTGGCAATGCAGTGAATCGAAGTAAATGGGGTTTTTTTAGTCTTGATGAGTACTTAAGGTTTTATGAAACTGCTTATAATTTGAAAGAGCAGCATTTTAAAGGATTAAATCTTATTGGCCCCTCAATTATTGATTTTGAATACCATCAAACCTTGAGGGCCCTTTTTAATACCTACCCTATTCGATTTGATCAGGTAAGTTCCCTTCTTTATGTTGACAGGCGGGGAGCCCCGGAAAACAAGCAAATGGGTATGGATTTAAGGGAAAAAATCAAGTTGCTGGCCGCCTTAGTTTCGGCAAGCTCTAAATCCGGTCAGGAGATTTTAATCACTGAAACTAACTGGCCATTGGCAGGCACGGCACCTTATGCCCCAACAAGCAATAAAGAGTGCGTGAGCGAAGAGACCTATACCAATTATATGCTCAGGTATTATCTTCTTTGTTTACTTTCCGGGTGGGTAAAAACAGTCTATTGGCACCAGTTGATTGCTCCCGGTTATGGATTAGTGGATAATAGAGACGGTCTTAGAAAGAGAAGTGCTTACTATGCATATAAAAATATGGTCAAGCTTCTTAAAGGTGCGCAATTAGTGTCTTATTCAATAGATTGTGGGTGCTATCAAATAAAACTTGCTAAAGATAAACAACAAATTGAGGCCCTTTGGAGTCTGAGGCCAAAGAAAATTTTTACTTCCAACTGTCTGAAGGTTAATGCAGAGGCTGGATTTGATAGGGGTGGATTTGATAAAATTGAAACATCTCAAGAAATTGCTCTTGGTGAAGAGGTGGTCTATTTAATACGAGGGAAAAAAGACTATTGACATTAGGGATGCCGCAATAAATAATATACCTTTATGTTTTCGGGTGAAAGGGCTGTAAAATACATTTCTCTCGCCAAGCCCGCAAAGGACGCTAAGAATTCTGTTTTATTTTTTTCTTGGCGTTTCTTGGCGATCTTTGCGAGAGAATAAGGGTAAATTATTATCTGCGAGTTACCTTAGGTGTAAATAGAAAATATTTATTATTATTTAATAAATTTTCTTATCAATATTTTTGGGGGAATAATTGCCTAATTTTTCTGATTTTATGGAATTAGATATTTCCATCATCGTTCCAATTAAAAATGAAGCCAATAATATCAGAACACTAGCTAACGAATTGACTCAAGCTATGTCTGAGCATTCATGGATTTGGGAATGTATTTGGGTGGATGA
>JAUWIR010000044.1 GCA_030605265.1 Pseudomonadota bacterium
ATAAAAGAAACCGATCGTATCCGGGTGATGGCTATGGAACTTGGTAAAATGGGGGCCAATATCCAGGAAACAAATGACGGATTAATCATAAAAAAAAGCCGGTTAAAGGGGACTCAGGTTCATGGGCACCATGACCACAGGGTAGTCATGGCCCTTACTTTAGCGGGTATGGCAGCCGATGGAATTACCAGCATAGATACGGCAGAAGCGGTGAAGGTTACTTTTCCTAATTATACACAAATAATGAAAATATTGGGAAGTAAGATGGAAATGGATGAGCTGTTAAGCTGATGAGCTGATAGTTAAATACGGATTAAAATAGCTGATAGCCGATAAGCCGCATAAATAGAATGAAAATTTTTAGGAAAAGAAACCACAGGAAGGAAAAAATATGGAACTGTTAATTAAAGATTTACCCGAAGATATCCATCATTTACTAAAATTAATGGCAGCGAAAGATGGGAAACCTATTGAACAGGTTATTATTGAGGCAATTAAACACTATTATGAAGAAAAAGAAAGGTCTTATCGTAAAGGGATGCAAAATTTTGATCAAGATCGTGGATATCAGATAAAGGACCAATAGATTTTAAAAAATTGGTGGATACCCCCAAAAGTACGAATTTTAAAATTAAGATCTTACTAATACATAAAATTTTCCTCTCTTTACATATAATTTATGATCTGAGCTAAAAAAGAAAGTGGCTGGATCAAGATATATAAAAGGCCGAAAGGAGGTTGTTAAAATTGGTGTTTTACACCAAATATATTGATCCAACCACTTTGTTCGTATAAAGGGTAAATTTATACTGCTTTTTTTACTCCTCGTAATTTAGCAAATTCTCGTTCTAATACACCGTAAACTTCCCGTAAAAATTTTGTACCTCCAAATAGCATGGCTGGTAACATAACAACTACAATAACACAGGTTAAGATGGATAAAAGTATTAATTTAATAGCAATAAATACTCTCATATTTTGTTACCTCCTGCTTTAATTATACTGCAAATTAAATGCCAGAGGAGGTCTGACAAATGAATCCTTTATTTTTAAAATAAATAATGAATACCAGGCATTTCAATGCGCACTAATTACACATTTAGCCCTATTTTTTCTTAAAAAATTTGTATTTAAATAGAACAAAAGTCATTTTACTTGGAAAGGGAATAAATAATGGGGGGAAAGCCGGCCTTAAAAACTATTCTTTTCGGTCCTGGTCTTTTCGGTCCTGGTCTTGCCGATCCTGGTCAATGGTAATAACCGGTGAATCCTGAGTTAATTTCTGCCCACAATAAGGACAAAATCGTGGATCTTTTATTCCGTTGATTGAACACTGGCAATTTGAACAGTAATATTTTTCCTGTGAAGTCTGTGAATAGTTCATTTTTCGCCGAGCATGAGGATCATTTCCTTCGTGCATAGACGGACGCAAAAATATCCATAAAGGCAAAACAACTATCAATAAAAAAAACGTACCCAATCCCCATAATAGTTCCCGAGATGACTCTTTGCCTCTTGAACGCGCATCAAAAAATACCCACGCCCCTACTAGTAAGGGGATAAGCATAGCGATTATTTGCACTTTCGTCCTCCGGAATAAAAATTAATTTTTCTTAACCTTACACGCCTAATGTTAACAAAAATAAACTTCTTTGTACAGAAAAGGAGTTGTTCTTGCTTGATCAAGATCCATTTTTTTTTCATAATACAAAGCAAGGAGAGATTATGAAAAAAAATTTATTGCTTATCAACACCTGGATTTATGATTTTGCTGCTTATGATCTTTGGATCAAACCACTTGGCCTTCTCTATTTAGCTGCAGTACTAAAAAAGAATCAATACAAGCTGACTTATATTGATTGTTTAGATACTTTTGATCCTTTAATGCAGAATTATCTCAAGAAGAATAAAATTTCACTTAAAAGAAAAACAAACGGCTCCGGAAGTTTTTATAAAACGATAGTTGATAAGCCTCCATCTTTAAAAATGGTACCAAGAAACTATGGACGATACGGGATCACCCCTGAGGTATTTAATTATAGACTGCGTCAAATACCACATCCCATTGATGTTATTCTCATCACTTCAATGATGACTTATTGGTATCCCGGGATAGCCAAGGTAATCGAATTAATAAAAAATTATGATAAGCATATTCCTATTATTTTAGGGGGCAATTTTGTTACTCTTTGCCCGGATAAGGCCCTATCTTTGGGAGCAGATTTTACCATTGCAGGGGAGGGGGAAAATTCCCTCCTTCACCTTTTAGAGAAGATAACTAACCAACCCATTTTATTCAACCCGAATTTAGACAATTTAGATAACCTACCCTTCCCGGCATTCGACCTACAAAGAAAAGTGAATTTTATCCCTCTACTAACTTCTCGAGGATGTCCCTTTCGCTGCTCATATTGTGCTTCATCTTTGCTTCATAACAGGATAAGAAGAAGATCCGTCACCAATATTGTTGATGAAGTCGAGTATTCAATCAAAACCTATGGAACTCAGCATTTTGTTTTCTATGATGATGCTCTATGTTATAAATCAAAAAATCATTTAATTCCTCTTCTTCAAACCTTAAAAGAAAAACAATTCCCCATTTTTTTTCATACTCCAAATGCAATTCACGCCAAAGAGATCACTCCTAATTTAGCCCAGCTTTTTTTTCAAATGAAATTTCAGACTTTGCGGTTAGGTTTTGAGACCTCTAATCCTTTTCAACAAAAGATTACCGGCGGGAAGGTCACTAACGAACAATTCACAAGAGCTGTTAAAAATTTACATATGGCAGGATTTTCTTCAGAGCAAATAGGCGTTTATTTATTGGTAGGACTTCCCCGTCAGCAGATTGACGAGATCAGAGAATCGATACAGTTTGTTCTGTCCACCGGGGCTACTCCCATTTTAGCTGAATTTTCTCCTATCCCGGGAACCCCTTTATGGCCTTTTTGTGTGGAAAATTCACCTTTTGACCTCACTGCTGACCCCATCCTTCACAATAATTCTATTTTTCCCTGTCAGTGGGAAAATTTTTCATGGAAGGATTATCTTCAATTAAAAAGCGAATTTTCAAAAAAAATACTTATCGGCTCATCAGCTTAACAGCTGTTTCTAATGCTATTTTTAAAGCTGTTTTTAATTATAGGTATTATATGCTTTTCAACGTGGTCGAGCCGGAAAGGTTTTTTCAAAACACCTTGCACAATTAACGGACTAACCATATAGTGGGTTTCCTCCTCAGTGTAACCGGTAACAACTATAACTACTGTTTGCGGGGCTATAGCACGAATATTATGGAGTACTTCTCTTCCTGTTATTTCCGGAAGCATCATGTCCAAAAATACAATGTGAGGGTTTTCTGTTTTAAAAATAGATAAGGCCTCTTTTCCATTGCCGGCGATGTGGACTTCAAATCCCTGTTCCTCAAAGAATATTTTTAATACTTCTCTTATGGATGGCTCATCATCAATAATCAAAATTTTGCACATTCTTGATGTCTTCTTTTTTGCTTCTATATTTGTGCTGAACTTGGAGGTAAGATAATTTTTAGGGAGGATAATTCAGGTTTAATGTTTTCTATTACAATTTCTCCTCCCATAGATTTTACCAGTCGCGCACCAATAAAAAGGTGTCGACTCATGATATTGATATCCTCTAATTTATAAATTGGATAATCAATTATTTCCTCTAAAAAAGGGGCCAAAGGTGATGAAATATTGGTGATTCGGATTTCCACATATGAACTTTTATCCTTCTCCTCTACGACTATCTCGGGCACGCTGTTTTCTGATTGTAGAAAAAAAATAATATTCACTAGCGCCGATCGAAGCCATATACTCTCTTTTTGCGGATAGGAAACTGTTAAAGGGGTCTTCTTCTCTACTGTTATTTTGCCTTGTGGATTTTGTAGTCTTAATAAAGCCAATACAGATTCAAGAACTTGTGATATGGAAAAAGACAAGGGAATCTGATCCTCCCTAGTTAATTCTCTTACTCCATCCAAAACACTCGAAATTTTTGTACACTGGTCAATTATTTTTTCCATATTTTCAGGTGGAAGAGACTTAAGCAAAGAGAATTTTTTTATTTTTGATATGGTAATCTCAGCATTCAGACTGATAATAGCAATATAATTCCTAATCTCGTGAGCCCATTCACGAGTCAATTGCCCAATAATTGAAAACCAGCCTTCTTGCTCCTGAATGGATAATAATAGATCTCGTTCCTGTTTCCAAATAAAGCTCTCTATGGCCTGTGAAAACTCTAAACGAAAAGCATCGGTAGGTAGAAATTTAAACAGCGGATGAATTTTAGTTTTTAGAGATGTGAAATTTTGAAATTGTTCAAGGGTGAAAAGAGAATATATTTTAATATGAGGAAATTTTTTATTTATTATTTTATAAATATTATTACTTTCTTCATGATCACAGACAACGGCTACTGCCTTTAACTCATCTTTTAAGATTTTTAAACACCGGCTAAATTCCGGTATGAGGAAAAAGTGAAACTCTTCCTTTAAGTCTGAATACCAATGCATTGCTTTTTCGTTGGAGGTCACTACAACTATCGGATAATTAAAATAATCAACTTCGTTGTCAAACATAGACCTTAAATCCTCAGAACAGCATTTGGTAGCGGCGAAAAATACTCTTGTCTCGTTTCAGACTATGAAAATATGGTGGAGAGAGTGGATAATGATTTAAAAAAGACATAACTCTAAAAAATATTAGGTTTCGTTTTCTCTATTGATAACTCCTTTAATGACTTTTTTTAATTCTTCAACTCGAATTGATTTACTCAAAAATTCAAAAGCCCCTAAATATTTTGCCTGATTATAGCTGTCTTTGCCTCCATAAGCAGTAATTACTATCACCTTTGTTTCAGGATGATTTTGTTCGATAATCTCTAAAAATTCCATTCCATCCATTTGGGGCATTTTTAAATCCGTTAGGATTAAATCAAATGACTGATTTTCAAGTTCTTTTAAGGCGAATTTTCCATTTTCAGCAGTAGTTATTTTAAATCCCTCATCCTCTAAAATATCTCTTAAAACTTCCCGCATCCCCTGGTCATCTTCCACTAATAAAATACGTTTTGATTCCATACTATACTATCCCCCAATACTTTATACCCCTCTCCTCATTTCACGGACCTTGTGCCGGATGTTACAGAGATATATTGAGAATTCAAAGGAAAAAGATACCCATATTATATAGACATTCCCCTTTAAAGTAAAGAAAGAATCCACAAGATTTCTAAATTACCACGAAGTGTCATTGCTCAAAACCTGGTGGCTTTTGAGCAATAATGCAAATTGTAAATTGCAAATTATAAATTTTAAAATTAAGGAATCTGTTTTTCTAAACTTATAACTTTTGCATTTTGCATTTTGCATTTTGAAATTTTAAATTATGCCTCCCCTTTTTTTATTATCTGAATTCTATCGCGAATACGGGCAGCCTCTTCAAAATCCAATCGAGAAGCCGCTTTTTTCATTTGTTTTTCCAGCAGAGGAATTATTTTGGCTATTTCAACATTATCTCCATAGGGCATTTGGTCTTCCTGAACAACTGAAACAGTCGAATAATCAGTGCCAAAAGGGGTCCCATCAAGAGAGTCAATAGATCTCTTTACTGATTCGGGAGTAATGCCATGATTTTGATTAAATTCCTTTTGCAATTCTCTCCTTCGATTCGTTTCATCTATGGCCTTCTTCATTGAATCGGTCATTCGATCAGCATACATAATTACTCTTCCATTAACATTTCGTGCAGCTCTGCCGGATGTCTGTATTAGAGAGACGGCAGACCGTAAAAATCCTTCTTTATCTGCATCAAGAATAGCCACTAAAGAGACTTCAGGTATATCCAATCCCTCACGTAACAGATTGATTCCTATTAAAACATCAAATATCCCTTGACGCAATTCCCTGATCAAAGTGGTCCTCTCAATAGTCTTTATTTCAGAGTGAAGATAGCGAACACGGATACCAAGCTCTGCGTAATATTCAGTTAAATCTTCTGCCAAGCGCTTCGTTAGAGTGGTGACTAAGACTTTTTCTCCCCTTTCGGTTGTTTTTCTAATTTCCCCTAAAAGGTCATCAACCTGAGAAACAGCGGGTTTCACTTCACCTGCAGGGTCTATCAAACCAGTCGGCCGAATAATCTGCTCAATGACTAACCCCTGACTAACGGCCAGTTCATATTCTGCCGGAGTAGCTGAAACATAAATTACCTGGTGGATACGTTCATTAAATTCTTCAAAGGTAAGGGGGCGATTATCATAAGCTGAGGGCAGGCGAAAACCAAAATCAATCAAACTCTTCTTTCGAGACCGATCACCGGCACACATAGCCCTTAATTGCGGAATGGTGACGTGGCTTTCATCTAAAATAATCAGGCTGTCTTTCGGGAAATAGTCCATGAGAGTATAAGATGGTTCACCGGGTTTTCTGCCGTTCATATGGCGAGAATAGTTTTCAATGCCGTGGCAATAGCCAATTTCCTGAAGCATTTCTAAATCAAAGTTTGTCCGCTGCTCTATTCGTTGAGTTTCTAAAAGTTTTCCTTCATTATGTAATACAGCTAACCTTTCTGCTAATTCCTGCCGAATACGTTCTATGGCCAATTCCATTTTTTCTTTAGGTAAAACATAATGGCTCCCCGGATATATCGTAACTGAAGGTAATTGCTCAAGGACCTTCCCGGTCAATGGATCAATAAGAGATATTGTTTCCAATTCTTCTCCAAAGAACTCAAGTCTTATGGCTCGAACTTCTTCATAGCTGGGCATGATTTCAACAGTATCGCCTCTCACTCGGAAGGTGCCCCGGTGAAAATCCAAATCATTTCGCTCATATTGCATAGTTATCAAATTTTTAAGGACCTGGTTTCGTCCCTCCTGATATCCTGATGCCAAAGAAATACGCATATGATGATATTCTTCCGGTGAACCGAGGCCATAAATACATGAAACACTGGCCACTACAATAACATCTCTGCGCTCTAAAAGTGACCTTGTGGCTGAATGCCGCATTTTATCGATATTTTCATTGATGGAGGAATCTTTTTCTATGTAGGTATCTGTTTGGGGAATATACGCTTCAGGTTGATAGTAATCATAATAACTTACAAAATACTCTACTGCATTGCCTGGGAAAAATTTACGAAATTCCAAATATAATTGAGCGGCCAAGGTCTTGTTATGAGAAATTACCAGAGTCGGTTTTTGAATTTTTTCAATAAGATTGGCTATAGTGAAGGTTTTCCCTGACCCGGTGACGCCAAGTAAAACCTGATGCTGAACCTCGGCTGAAATATTTTCAGCCAGTTCTCTGATCGCTTCCGGCTGATCACCTTGGGGTTGAAATTCTGATTTTAAGTCAAAGGATTTTGGTGACATTTTCTATTTCTATTATAGGAAAAAAATGGTAGCAATATTATGTCATAAAAGGGTCTATTTGTCACCTTTCTGGGAATTCAAAGAGGAAAAATAAAAAGGAATAAAAGTGTTCTTTACTTTTTTTTTATGTTGGATGCCGATAGAAATTTTCAAAGTGCATTTTTTTAACATCTGCTGTACTTTTCCCATTAAAAAAATATTTTGACAGGATTGATATAGGGCTTGGCTTTTTTGAAAGCGCAGCGCCTGGCAGGCAAAGACTCTAAGACACAATTAGTTAGTTATCTTTCCTGTCATCCTGGCTAAAAATTAGGTAAACTACACAAGTTAAAAAATTTATTCTTAAATCATGGGGGGATAAATTTTATTCTCTTTTCATATTTTTTACCCACCCCCTTCTCAACAATAATTATTCCATAAAACAACGAGAAGAAAATCCTTCCATCTCAAATGGATAAAAATAAGCAGAGGAATGCTTTTTAAAAATTTCGTCTAATTTTTTGCCAAGGATTTTCTCGAACATTTTCATAGTGCTCTCTAATTCTTGAATCTCTTCCTTTAATTTGACTGCCTGTAACATTTGGACTATCTCCTCACGATTAAAATTAGCACGAATATGAGCCGGGAAAAATTAATCATCTGAGATTAAATGATGCAAAGAAGATACCATAAGATAATAAAAATATTACTGAGCTTTTCCTCCCTAATAAAACCCTCTAACGTGCCGAAAAAAATGTAAGAGCATCATTTAAAAGTTATCTCTCTATTAAATTTCCGGCTACTTTAAAAATTGTGAGGTGTTATTTGTTTGGTATCAAAACAGGACAATGTATATAAAATGAACAAATTGGATAATAAATTTATTATTTCCAGAGAGAATGTATGGTCTGTTGACAAATTCCGGAATGGGAAAAAACTAAAAATAATTCTAGCAACCGCCATAACAGATTCATTAAAAAATTTAAACCTGGCCTTAGAAAATAAAGGTTATGATACCATCATCTGTAAAGACGGCCCTGCGACAATTGAATTATATGAAAAGGAAAAGCCTGATTTGGTTATTCTTGATCTGGCCTTACCGAAGATATCAGGTATTGAGGTTTTAAAATTACTTAAAAAAAGATGTTCGCGATTACCTGTAATGGTTGTAGCCAATCATGTCTCCACCAATTCCGCTATTGAATCTATGAAATTAGGGGCCTACGATTATATTACCCAACCTTTTGAAATCACTAAAATGCTTGATATCATCAATACGGCCCTTTCCAAGGATGTTGAAGGTGACCGAAGGATAGCCATTAATCCGGGTACTTTCGCCCATGGTTCTTTTGAGGCTGATACTATCATCGGAAATAGTCGAGAAATGCTGGAAATATATAAGATGATCGGTCAAGTGGCTCAAAGTGATGCGCCGGTCCTCATCCAAGGCGAGAGCGGAACAGGGAAAGAACTTATAGCCCGTGCCATATTCCATCATAGCTCAAGAAGCGAAAAGGCATTTCTGGCCATTAATTGCGCAGCCATCCCTGAACAACTTCTGGAAAGTGAACTGTTTGGCCATGAAAAAGGTTCCTTTACCGGAGCTCTGGCAAAAAAAATAGGCAAGTTTGAACAATGCCATGGCGGGACTATCTTTCTGGATGAAATCGGTGATATGGCCTTATCAGCCCAGAGCAAAGTATTGCGGGTTTTACAGGATCAAATTTTTGAGCGTGTTGGCGGACACGAGAGTATAAAAGTAGATGTCCGCCTTATTGCAGCCACCAATAAAAGTCTTGTGCAAGCAGTAAAAGAGGGCAGCTATCGAGTAGATCTATTCTATCGCTTAAAGGTTATCTCTCTTTTCTTACCCCCTTTAAGAGAACGGCCCGAGGACATTGCTCTATTGGCGGATTATTTTCTTTTAAAATATAGACATAAATTAAAAAAAGAGATAAATGGAATTGCTCACTCAGCGGTAATGCTTCTTACCCAGTATCACTGGCCGGGAAATATAAGGGAATTGGAAAATGTAATACAATCAGCAATCGTTCTTTGCAAAGGTGACGTCATTCTTCCCGAGCATCTTCCTGAGAGCGAAATGATGGAGAAAACGAAAAGGCCTCATTTAGCGCCTTCTGCTTCCATAGGACAAGAAGATAAAGACTATGGCGATATGTTTTTGGAGATATTAACACCTATAGTTAATAAACTGGTAGATCTTAAGGCAGATGATATCGCCCTTCAGTTAACTGATGGTTTAGAAAAGGCCATGATTAGCCTTACCCTGCAGAAAGTAAATAATAATCAAGTCAAAGCATCTAAATTACTGGGTATAAGTAGAAACACGTTGCGAAGTAAAATTGAAAAACTTGGGATATAATCGTACCTTACAATAGATACTTTTCCAATCTATCCATCCCCTCGGCAATGTTCTCTAAAGAATTTGCGTAAGAGAAGCGGATATATCCTTCGGCATTCTCACCAAAATCTATCCCGGGGGTCAAGGCTACTCCTGTTTTCATGAGGGTATCCACACAAAACTGGAAAGAATTATTCTCACAAAAGGCTTTCGCATTAGCCAATATATAAAAAGCCCCGGTTGGTTCTACAGTTATTCCAAACCCAATTTGCTTTAATCGCTGAAGCAAAAATTTTCTTCTTTGATCATAGATTTTTATCATCTGAGCAATCTCGGGCTGAGCTTCCTGCAAGGCAGCTAGGCCGGCGAGGTCCCGGAGGTGACGATGATTTGGTCGGGGTGTATGAAAACGCCATATTTTTGCGAATAGGACTTACAAATTGCTTCACGCAATTCAATGAGCCCCATACTATGGGTATATTTGGTCTGCCCTTTGGCTAAAGCTTCCGTAGCTGCTTTTTTTATGCACTCCGGAGTATCAAAATCCGGTTCCCCGACCTCAAGGTGAATGATTTTTCTCCCCTCTTTCTCTAAGGCTGAAGCTTTCTCAAGGATTTCCATCACAAGAAAAGGGGAGATGCCTTTTATTTTTTTTGAAATGCTTTCTGAAAACATACTGTTTATTAGCTTTTTTTTATTAAATAAAGTATACTAAGGAACTTTTAAAATATACTATTAAGTCAAGAAAATCAATTCATTTATCAATTTCGCTGTTTAAGAAATAAATTTTTTTGGAAATGCATTTTCATAAAGTGCCGATAGGTGAATAAATAGAAAAAAAATTAATAGAAAAGAGATTATGATTCTAACAATTCATCCGCAAGATCCTCAGCAAAGGCTTATATATAAGGCAGCTCAAATCCTCACCGAGGGAGGAGTTATCCTCTTTCCCTCCGACACTAAATATGACCTTGGATGTGATCCCTTTAATAAAAGAGCTGTTGAAAAATTATACAGAATGGTCAATGCAGATAAAAAGAAACTATTTAGCGTGATCTGTACTGATTTTCACGAACTGAGTAAATATGCGCGGATTAATAACTTCGCTTACAAAATTATGCACAAGCGCCTACCAGGCCCCTATACTTTTATTCTTAATGGAACAAGAATTTTGCCCAAAATTACTTTAAGTAAAAGAAAAACTATAGGAATTCGGATGCCTGACCATAAAATTGTCCTCGAATTAGGCAAGGAATATAAAGGTCCTATTTTAAGTGCAGCTCTTCCATGGAATAATCATAAAGATGGAGACTTGGATCTTTGGGAAGTTGAAAAAAGTATGGGACATGAAATAGATTTAATAATAGACGGTGGTACTATTCATCCCTCGGATTCAAGTATTATAGAGTTGATAGATGATCAAATCAATGTCCTTCGTGAAGGTGCGGGAGATATTAGCTGGTGTTTATAATACCCGGCTATCGTTATCCCTAGCTATTATACCCCTCGTCTTCGGGAAGATTACTTGCCCCGGCCGCCTGAACTGCAAGTTGATCACATCGCTCATTTTCCTCTTCTCCATCATGCCCTTTAACCCAGCGAAATTCCACAAGATGTTTTTGACAAAGAGTTAACAATCGCTTCCATAAGTCAACATTTAAGGCCTGCTCTTTCTTATTTCTTCTCCACCCATTGGCTTTCCAACGATACACCCATCCCTTCGTTACAGAATCTACCAAATACTTTGAGTCGCTGTAAAGAGTAACTTTGCATTTTTCCTTTAAACTCTCCATTCCGGCGATAGCAGCGAGAAGCTCCATCCGATTATTAGTTGTTTTCCGATATCCGCCTGATATCTCCCTTCTCTGCCCATTAAAAGATAAGACCACTCCAAATCCGCCGGGCCCCGGATTACCAGAGCATGCCCCGTCTGTATAAATGATAATTTCTTTCATTTTTTCTGATTCCTTCACATTTCTAAATTCGTTTATGAGTTCAAAGGTTCAGGGTTCAGGCTTCAAAGGTTTAGAGTTTATGATTTTCAAGACTAAAGTTCAAAAAATTTATAGATTCACAAAAACTTAATGCCTTGTAAACCCTTCCCCCAAGGGCAAAAAAATAAATGTACCCTGCCGTATTTAATAGTTCACCAGCTGTTTTTACTCCTTATTTAACAGCTCACCAGCTTATCGGCTATTTTATTGTAACAAAAAATTAAGAAAAAGGTGTCTATTTTTTTGAATAATGCCTCAGTAAAATTTTTTTTATCGCCGGACCGCAATTAAAAACCAGGTCCCAGGAAGAAAGATTATAGGAAAAATTACCCCCCAATTGGGGGTACACAGGATGGGAAAACCGAAAATACTCAACCTTAATACCTGCTGCTGAAAATAAATCCTCCCTGATATACTTCCTTGCTTCATATTGAGCGAGATATACTGAAGCGTTAACCCTTTTACACAGTTCAATGAGCCTTTCATTTCCTGTCAGATCGATAGTCAAGGATGAGCTTTTTTGAATAGGAGTGCTAATTTGGAAACAGGTTTTTAAATATTCAATGAATTGAAAATTCAAGGAAAATAATTCGGAGGATTGCTGATTGTAAAGGTCCTGCCAAAAGGGAAAATGGTCAGAGAAATAAGGGGCGTTTTTGTAAGCCATCTCCATGCTCCGCAGATGCTTTTCCTTCCACTTTGTTTCATAGCACATCTTTACCTGGTTGATCAGTTGAAGTCCTTTTCCTTTTTTCCAAACAGGCACGTTTAACCATAATACTCCTTGTTGAGATTTAAAACGATTTCGGCTCACCCAGGTAGTCCCTAAAGGAAATTGAACATCGTCAAGAAGGACAAAAAGATCAGAAAGAAACATTTTATAAAAAAAGCCTGACCAGGGGCAAAAAATGGGTTGATGCGTGGCTACTATCATTTCCTCTCACTCCAAAATCAGATTAACCTCTTCCACCTAAATTTCGGTATAATTTAAAATTTAGATTATCTTTTTTAGAATTTTTTTTATTTTAGAATGAAAATATGTGTTTTTTTACTTTTTAGTAATCTGCCTAAGTTGACAGAAAAAAACCGGGATTATATAATAGAAGTCGTCTTATTCTTTAATTTTTTTAAACTTATCCTTGATGGTTTTATAAAAATGAAATGTAAAAAAAATCCCCTTCAAAGCGCTATTATTATTCACTTCCCTCAAATTGAAGTAAGGGCGGAAAATTACTGTGATCTTGAAGAAGGAATTAGTAGACAATTAATGGCCCTTGGAATCAGTGTTGAGGGCAGTTGTTTCATCAAGGATGAGGATTTATTAGAAAAAATTATCATCGATAGATTGCCTAAAATTGATCTTTTCATCATAATCAGCGGCCAAATCCAAAAGGTAGTCTTAAAAGCAGTAAAAAAAATTACTGGGCAAAAAATAGATTTTAACCCCTCTTCTCCTCAAATACCGCAATTTGTTTATGTATTAGAGAATACAAAAAGCAACTCTCCGGGATATATCCTTGAACATCAACAAAAAATTTTCCTCTGTTTACCCGAGGATCCCTCGAGCTTTCTCTCTATCATAGAGCAAGGGCTTTCATATATCAAATCCTCTTTTCACCTGTCGTCTGCTTCTCCCAATGAGCTTATCTTCAGGACCTGCAGTCTTTCTGAAAAACAAATTCAAGCGAAGTTGTCTAATCTTATTCACCAAGAAAAAATAAATAAAAGCGATATTTCTTTTTTACCCTTACATCATTTGCACGGGATAGATATTATTGTAAAAGCCGGCTTTGATCCTAATGTA
>JAUWIR010000490.1 GCA_030605265.1 Pseudomonadota bacterium
CATCACTATCACCCCAAGTTGACTTGATGGAAGGAGTAATTGAATTTCCGGGTAATGAATTTCCTTGAGCAATTCTTACATATTTAGAGCATAGGAGTTTTCATTTTATTTATGAGGTTTATCAACATGAATAAGCTCATCAGCTTAACAGCTTAACAGCTTAATTTAGGATCTCGCAAAAAGTGAAACGTAAAGCATGAAACTAGAAACTATTACAAGTATGGTTTCAGAAGGAAATATACATCAATAATCTAAAAATTTGAGACCCCTGGAAGGAGAATAACCATCGTGAAAAAAGTTATCATACTATTCTCTTTAGTAATTTTTGTAATAATTGGATGGAAAAATGAAGTCACGCCCATGGACCAAAGAAGAGAAAAAACTCTTTCTACAAAAAAAAATAATGGGGAAGATTCCCCAAACCCCATGAGTATAAAATCTTCCCTAAAGTTTACCTGGTGGAAATGCACCGACTCGATAGAACCTGAAAGTTCCAGTTCTATCCCGCAAGCGGAAAAAGGTCGGCAGATACATATTCCGGTTGAGATCAAAGCTCACTATCATGATTTTCTTATTTCTCTCATGAGCGGTTTTGTAACTACTGAAGTGGATTTTGCCTCTAATAAAAATAAATCCCTAGATACACCTCTTGATATCAAGTTGAACCTGGCCTATGAATATTTGGATCATTTACCTCTTGATTTTCTTTTTGGTGTAGATCTGAATCTTCCCATTGCCAACACCTGTTTTACTGAAGAAGATTTCTACCTGTTTGGCAATCCGGAACTTTTCCCAATTTCAAAATTTGGTGAAGGATTTAACATCAATCCCACAATAAATGCCGCCAAAGGAGGAAATAATTGGATTGCCGGCATCGGGCTGGGATATGCATGGAGAGGGACCTACGATTTTTGTTCAAAGCTAAAAGATTATGACCCGGGCGAGATAATCAACTTTACCACAAATTTTGAATATGATTTTCTTGAAAATTGGAAAGGCATTTTTCATAGCAATTACGCTCACTTTTACAAAGATAAGGTTGCCGGCCAAGATTATTTCCAAGAAGGAAATTTTACCCTTCTTGGTTTGGGGATATCCTATTATAGAAAAAACTGGCATAGTTCTCTTATGCTGCAAAATATTTTTAGAGACAAAGTGAAATCCAAAAGCGATGATGATTCTTCACTTCTTATCACAGAGGAGGAAAAACGGTATGGGGATGAACAAATCATTGATCTTTCTATAGAATATCTCCTTGATGATCAGATGACCTTCAATTCTTTATTGGAATATCGCCATATTGAAGAAAACGGCTACCCTTCTTTTAATAACTACTATTTTGGAGGAAAGGATAAATTGTCCCTTAAAATGGGCATAGATACATCTCATAAATCAAATCTCACCAGCCAATTGTACCTTACCGTTTTTCAACTACAAGAGGAAAAGAACTGGTTTCATCCTGATGCAGAGAGAAACTATGGGGGATTTACTTTAGGAGGGACAATTTCCAGAAGGTTTTAAAAGGCCGAAGGAACAATTTTTCAACCTGTGCATTTAGATCTTTAGATTCACTAATGAAAAAAAAATATTTGACGGGATAACAGGATAAACATGATTTAAATCCAGTCAATCAAGAAAATTTATTACCCTCTGAAGGAGTTTATATAAGATATAGTGAATTGACAGAACAGTCTAATATGAAAAAAATTATTGCCGGTGAAATTATTGTTGATATTATTGTGAAAGCTACGATCATTTTGGAGTTTAAAGTCTTTAAGAAGAATTTTAAATCCTTTGAAATACAATCAGTTAATTACCTTGTGGCAACGAGAAAACCTGTGGGTTTGAAATTTAATTTTGGAGAAAATAAAATTGAGATCAAGCGTAAGGTCAAAGAGATATTGTAAATGATAGACAGGATTAAAAATTATCTTGTCTATCCTGTTATCCTGTCTAAAAAATAGTTAATTGAACAGGTTACAAATTTTCTCTGCGGTAAATTATATTTTTTTTAAGACGATAGGTTTCATAATTAGAATTACTGGGGATATTGCCTGAGGATTGAAATAGTGATATGATAAAACAATATTTTTTAATAGGACAAATTATTTTAATCATTTAATAATTAGTAATAACTAGGAACAAAAATGCTTAACCAAAAAATTGATAGTTCATTACGACTTATTGCCTGGGAATTAACCCAAAAATGTAATCTCAATTGTTTGCATTGCCGTGGTTCTGCCACCAATAAAACTGCTCCTGATGAACTTAGTCTGACAGAGGCAAAAAGTTTCATTGATACTGTTTTGGATTTTACCCCCCCTCCAATTCTTATACTCAGTGGAGGTGAGCCCCTCAGCCGTGAAGATATTTTCGAGATTATTGGATATGCCTCCCATAATAAACTTCGGACAGTTTTGGCCACCAACGGCACTTTAGTTAACCATGAAATTGCCAAAGAGTTAAAAAAGGGCGGCATCCAGCGGGTCAGCGTCAGCCTTGACGGGGCAACTGCGGAAAGCCATGACAGCTTCCGGGGTTTATCCGGCGCCTACCTTAAGGCCATGGATGGAATAGAGGAAATGAAGCAAGTTGAACTTCCTTTCCAGATCAATACCACCATTACCAAGAGAAATCTTGAAGAGATAGAAAAAATTGCCGAAATGTCGGTAAACATTAAAGCTCAGGCCTTACATATATTCCTCCTAGTGCCCACCGGCCGTGGAAAAAATTTAGAGGGAGAGGAAATATCCGCCACTGAGTATGAAAAAGTCCTTCGTTGGTTTTATGATTTTGGTCAACAGTACCCTATCCAGGTAAAAGCTACCTGTGCTCCTCACTATTATCGCATTGTTCATCAAAAATCCGGAACACTCCCCGCATCCCATCACCCATCAAGCTTATCAGCTTATAGCCGGGGTTGCCTTGGAGGAACGGGATTTTGCTTTATTTCTCATAAAGGGGAAGTTTGCCCTTGTGGTTATCTACCCCTTGTGGCAGGGAATATCAGAGAGGAACGCTTAGTTCAAATTTGGGAGAATTCTTCTTTATTCCAGGACCTTCGTGCCCCGAATAAACTCCTTGGAAAATGCGGAAAATGTGAATATCGATGGATCTGCGGCGGATGTCGCGCCCGAGCGTATTATTCTTCAGGTGATTATATGGCTGAAGAGCCCTTATGTATTTATCGACCGCAAACGAAATAGGTAAAGATGGATCTAACTCACCTTTTATCCCAAGTATCAAAACCCATCCGCTACCTTGGAAACGAATTCAATGCTGTTCATAAAGATTGGGCTCGGGTCCCCTTCCGCGTGGCCTTGGCTTACCCTGACCTCTATGAAGTGGGCATGTCCAACCTGGCTATAAAAATCCTCTACACTATCCTCAACAACCAAAAAGAAGTATTAGCCGAACGGGTTTTCAACCCCTGGCCTGATGCTGAAAAAAAAATGAGGGAAAATCAAATCCCCCTCTATTCTCTGGAATCAAAAAAACCATTAAAGGAATTTGATATTTTCGGGTTCACCTTACCCTATGAATTGTGTTACACAAACCTCTTAAATATGCTCAACCTGGCTCAAATCCCCTTTCTTTCTTCAGATAGAGATGAATCCTATCCAATAATATTAGGTGGTGGACCGGGTGCTTTTAATCCGGAGCCGGTAGCGGACTTTTTTGATGCCATCGTCTTGGGGGACGGAGAAGAAGTAATCTTAGAAATAATTGATTTACTTATAAAAACAAAAAAAGGGGAATGGTCAAAATCCCGCCTTCTTCAAAAAATATCTTTAATCCATGGGGTCTATGTTCCCTCACATTTTCAAATAGAATATTCTTCAAAGGGAACTATCAAACAAATTCTCCCAGAAAAAACTTTTATAGAAAAACGAATTGCTCCTGATTTAAATCAATTATCTTATCCCA
>JAUWIR010000547.1 GCA_030605265.1 Pseudomonadota bacterium
GATCACCACCTATTACTTATTTCTCGACAATTATTTATAATAATACTATTATAATGATCTATTTCAATATAGTCAAGAATAATTATTGTATTTTCAAAAAACAAATTATTAGCAAAACTTTATTATATTAATGTTTCATTATTTATGCCCATTAGGGATAAAAATTGATCGGGAGGATAGTGTTAGGCGGCAATACCTGGTAAGATAGTTTAAAATATATTATATAAGGTGGTATTGATTTATACTTTATCAGATCAGAGAGGGGTTTCATAATGGACCCACATGAAGAAGATTTTTTTATTCCTTCATGTTCTTGTGAAGGTAAGATAAAAAGGCATAAATCCAGTTTTTCCCGAAAACAGAATAAAAAAGTGAAAACTACTTTCCTCGCTGTATGAAAAATGCCAAATGATAGGATTATTACCCTAAAAGAATTAAAGCCTACAGTAAATCTTCAAGAGTTTGATCGGAGGGAGTAAGATTAGGTGAATTAGGATTATCTTTGTCATTATTTACGATTGGGCTTAGTATCAAATTACTTTTCATGGGGGCGCTTTCTAAATCATCTTTGTCTATGGCAATGATTCTATATTGATAATTTACTTCAGGCTTGAGGTTACTATCTTTATATTGAATTTGGGTGGCCTCCAGTTTGGCAATTCTCGACCAATTACTATCATTTTGACTGCGACTGCGGTATAGAAGATAATAGACAATATCAGGCTCCGGATTGAGGGCCCATTCCACCACTATTTCTCCTTGTCCTGCCTTGGCAGTAAAATCTTGCACTTTCTGTGGCCTTTGTTTTGTTTTAGCAGTGACCATTTTCGAAAGTTCACCATGTGCACCAAAAAGATTAATACTTGCCACCCCATAAATATATTCAGTCCCCTCTTCCAAGGGCTTAAATAATGAACCATCATCTACATATGCATTTGCCTGATACCCCTTTACTTTGTCAATTCGCTCCAGCGTAGCAGAGGTTGTCTTACGATAAATCTCATATCCCCCAATGTCAGTATCATTCACCGGGGTCCAGGTGAGTTTTATTAATTTGTGAAGGCCACTTTCCGCCTGCAGATTCTCCGGAGGAGGAGGCAAATTTTTAGTTTTTGCTTGCACTTGATTCGAAGGGCTGGTTTCCCCCTCCTGGTCATAAGTTGTCAAATAATACCAATAGGAAGTACCATCTTTCAAATTTTTCTTATCAATGTGCCGCAATTTATCTGCTCCTCTTATTTTGCCCACTTTTTGCCAATCCTCAGTATCTGATTTTCTATATAATTGATACCCATCAACATTCTTAAGAGACCGCCAAGAAAGCTCTATTCTTCTACATTGATTGTCTTTGGTTACTTTCAAGAAAGTAGCCACCTTACTAAGCACTGCTTCACTTTTGACCGGTTCACTGCGAAGTCCATCTGCATCCTCAGCCACAATTTGGTAGCTATAATTATCCTCTGGTTTAAGGTCTTCATCCACAAGGGTTGTCTGATCTGCTCCCACTGTCTTCAGAAATTCCCCATCCCCTTCATTTCTCCTTCGATAAATATCATATTGTTTAATGTCGGATTCAAGATTTTTATGCCACTCAATATAAATTGAACCCTCTTCCGCCCTCACCGTCAAACCTCTTACTGAAACAGGCCTTGGTTTTGTTTTTGCCTGAACAACTTGAGAAAGCACACCTGCCACATCAAAAAGATTTATGCCTGCTATCACATAGTAATAAATTTTCCCATCCTTAAGGGGTCCTTTGGCGCCTTTATCAAGATATGAATTTGCGGTATGGCCCTTTACTTGGCCAATTCGTACAAGCTTCTCCTTCTCAGGGCCTCGGTAGATTGCGTAGCCGCCTATATCAGGGCCATCTAAAGGGGCCCATTGCATTCGGACTGATTTTACTCCTCCACTTTCTGCCTGAAGCTTTTGGGGTGGTGGTGTCAACTCTTTTGTTTTTGCCTCAATATGAGGGGAGGGACCGGTTTCCATTTCATTATCAAAGGCGGTAAGATAATACTGATAGGCTTTTCCATCTTCTAATGCATGTTCATCCGTGTAGGAGTAAGAACTATTTGCAAGGTCAGTGATCTGAGCAATCCTTTTCCAATCCTCTTCTTCTGACTTTGTTTTGCGAAAAATACCATATCCCTTAACATTTTCAATTGGGTCCCATTCTAAGATAATTTTTCTAAAAAGGTCCTCCTTTTTTATTCTCAGCTGGGGCGGCTTAATGGAAACCAGTGGAAAAGGATCAGAAAAAGGGCCTTCATTTCCTTTAGCTGTTACGCCGGCAACTGCATAGGATAGAGTTTCGCCATCCTCGATAGTTTCCCTATCCTTATAAAAAAATTGAAGTTGCCCATCTTTTTTACATTTTAAGGTAGAAATACATTTCCAATCATCATCTGAAGCTTTTTGGCGATAGATTTTGTAATGATCAATTTTAAAATTTTGCTCATTTTGAAGAGAAGGAACAAATTTTATCTGCACTCTGCGGATATAACTTTCCCCGCTTATGATCACTGGCGGGTGGGGAACATTTTCACCAACACATCCGGCTTTAACACTCTTTTTATCTCTTATTTCTTCTCCAGAAGTAAGAAGAATTCTAATATGATAGTAATAAAACTGCCCCTCTTTCGGCTCTCCATCAATGAATACATTTTTTTCTGTTTTGCCGAGAAACTGATAAGGGCCTTCTTTTTTAACAAGGGACTGAATTGGGACTGAATTGGGGACGGGTTCACATTTCTCAATGAAATCGGTTTAGCCAGGGTGAAGTTCACATATCAGCTTATTATCAGACGTTATCCGATCAGTCCAACATAGAAACCAAAATTCTCTAAAGATATTCTTGCGGAATTGGTTAAAATATTTTATGTTTAGTATATGAGTAAATTTGAAAAACTTTTGTTACAAACCCTGCGTGGCACATCGTGTGAAGTAGGAGACTGAAGTAGGAGATCAGCCCTTGACATTGGACATTTTTATTTACATGAGAAACATAAGCCCTTATTATTATAAAAAAAACAGGTAAATGTGAAGGTGTCAAAATTTAAACAAGTTGGATTAAAATAATGTTAGAAAGTGATTCAATCTCAGAATACCGGCTGACTGATCATGCTCGGTTCGAAATAAAACGCCGTCAAATTACTGAGGCTGAGATTGATCAAGTCTTATCTACACCAGAGCAGGTAGTCATAGTACGGTCAGGACGAGTTGAGTAGTGAAAATAGGGGACGACCTTAAATATTAAAATAATTGAAACTACTCATTACTGATACAATATGATAAAATTATGAAAAGAGGGTAGTGGATTTGTAAAAAGAGAGCTTGATACCTCCATTCCCAGTGCCTATTATGATGAAAGGGCTAAGGAAATGCATGATTCAACAATCAAATTTTGGAAAGATATTCTTCCTAATTACTAGCTTGTACCATTTGACCTTGTACTCTTTTTGGCAATAGAAATGTAACTTCCAAC
>JAUWIR010000468.1 GCA_030605265.1 Pseudomonadota bacterium
TATACACCGGTCCCTATCACCTTACCTTCTCACACTACCATTATGACCGGATTATACCCCATCCAAACGGGAGTAAGAGATAATGGGACCTGTAAAGTCTCCAAACAGACCAATACTTTAGCTGAAATTCTCCAAAAACGAGGATACCAAACAGCTGCTTTTGTCAGCGCTTATGTATTAGACTCTCGCTATGGACTGGATCAAGGGTTTGACTATTATGACGACACCCTCCATGGGGAAGAGCAGGCGATGTTTTTATATAATGAGCGAAAAGCTGAAGAAGTAACCACTTCTGCTATTCATTGGCTAAAGGAAAATATAAATTCAAAATTTTTTCTATGGATACATTACTTTGATCCTCATGACAACTATGTCCCTCCAAACCCTTATGCTGAAATGTATAAAACTCATCTTTACGATGGTGAAATTGCTTACACGGACTATTGGATTGGTATCTTGATGGAACAAATTGAACAGCTTAATCTACAGGAGAATACCCTGGTAGTGTTTACCTCAGATCACGGCGAGGGTCTCGGTGAACATGGGGAACTTACCCACGCAACCTTTATTTATGATTCTACTTTGCATGTGCCCCTCATTTTTCATTTCCCGGGAAAACTGCCTGAGGGAGAAAAAATCCATGAGTTAATCCGGACTGTGGACATCATGCCAACCACTCTTTCGATCCTTGATGTCCCCATCCCTTCTTGTGAAGGAATTAACTTAACGGACCTCATCAATGGAAAAGAAAAAGATCTTCACCTTACCCTTTATTGTGAAACCTTATATCCTGAAATTAACCACGGCTGGAGCCCTCTTGAAGGAATTCGTTCAAAAGAATGGAAATATATAAAAGCGCCAAAAGAAGAACTTTATCACCTATCCAAAGACCCTAAAGAATTGCATAACCTGTATTTTCAGGAAACTGCTTTAGTAAATCAATTTTGTGACCAATTGCAGGAAATAAAACAAAAATTAACCAGTCAAAAGGCCCCGGGTGATACTTCGGTTGCACTTGATCAGGAAACAAAGGAGCGATTAAAAAGTTTAGGGTATGTATTTAGTGAAATAAAATCATCACAAAAAGCCGATCCTAAGGATATGATCCATACACAAATAAAAATTGATCATGCTGCAAGATGCATTGATGCGGGAGACTATCAAGGAGCAAAAAATATCCTGACCCCTGTTGCTCATCAAAATCCAACTGATACATTTGTTCACTTTCTTTTAGGCCGAATTTACGCCCGGCTGAATGAACAAGATTTAGCGGAAAAAGAATTTCTTCAGGTTATAAATTTAAATTCGGAATACGGAGACGCCCGAGTTTGTCTGGGGATTGTTTATTTAAAAAAAGGTCAATATAAAAAAGCAATTCATGAACTTAACGAAAGCCTAAAAGTAAATTCAGATCAATATGAAATATTTTATAATCTTGGATTAGTTTATAGCCAAGTGAACATGCAAGAAAAAGCCCTCGACTATTTTCAAAAAGCCCTTTCCTTAAAATCAAATAAACCGGAAATTTTTAACAATTTAGGGGTTATTCTTGAACATCAGGGGAGGATCAATGAAGCGAGTAAAGCCTATCAGAAAGCCATTGAATTGGACCCTTTCAGCGCAAAAGCATACATCAACCTAGCTCTCCTCTACCGGAAAAAAAATCTATTGGAGAAAGCAAAAAAAATTGTAGAAACTGCCCTCCTTCATAATGCCGATAATCCGGATTTATATCTCACTCAGGCCCAAATAGCTATTGAGAAGAAAGAAAACACTACAGCTTTATCATTTCTTGACCAGGGTTTGGCGATTGTGACAGGTCATGCCGGTTTGCATAATGCCAAAGGCAGCCTCTACTTTAAGCAGGGGGAATACTCCAAAGCTCTTCTTGAATTTGAGAAGGCCATAGAATCTGACCCCAATTACCTTGATGCCCACTATAACCTTGGATTAGCCTATGAAACAAAATGGGAAAAGACGCAAGATTTAACCTTTTTCCAACAAGCCAAAACCTGTTATAAAACAATATTACACTATGACCCAAACCATGAATTAGCCCAAATGCAACTTGCCGGATTACTCTTTAAAAAGGGAGAAGATAAAAAAGCTATCGAGCTTTATAGGCAAATAGTACAGAAAAATCGAAATAATCTTAAAGCTCGATTAAACTTAGGTATAGCTTTAGGCAAAAATGGAGAAATTAAAAAAGCGATTAAGCAATACCAACAAATATTGCAACAAGACCAACAAAATGCTCAAGCCCTTTTCAATTTAGGAGTGGCTTATTCTCAGGAACAAAACTTTAGTAAAGCTATAGAAGCGTATCAAAAGTCCATAGAATATAATAATACCTATCCAGAGGCCCTTTTAAACCTCGGGGTCCTCTATTTACAGCAAGGAAACCTTGAAGCAGCTACTCAGCAATGGGAAAAACTCCTTCAATTTGATCCGGAAAATGAAAAAGCCCATTATAATCTTGGAAATGTTGCTATGAGTAAACAAAATTTCCCCCGTGCTCAAACAGCTTATGAGAAAGCTCTCAAAATTAATCCATATAATGCTGAGGCACATTTTGGTCTTGGGACTGTTTATTTACAATTAAATCAATTACCTCTGGCCATCAGAGAATGGCAAGAAACCATTAGACTTAATCCCTTAAACATAGAGGCCCGGATAAATTTAGCTATTGCTTATATATGCGAAGGCAAATTAGGTCCAGCCAAAGATATACTCGATCAAGTTATTCGTTTAAACCCAAGATTACCCATAGCATATCAATTACTGGAAAAAATTTCTTCTATTGAGAATAATTATAAGGTTCAGTAACTCTTTAAGAAATGGAGGAAAAGATAAATGAAAAAAGATGATGCCTCAAAAGGATTTACTTTATGGTTCACCGGCTTATCTGGTGCAGGAAAAACTACCTTAGCTCAAAAAATAGAACAAATTTTTCAAGATCAAGGCTATAAGGTTGAATTATTGGATGGTGATGTCATCCGTACTAATCTAAGCAAAGGCTTGGGCTTCAGTAAGGAAGACCGAGACACCAACATTAAACGGATCGGCTTTGTCTGCCGGCTATTAACCCGCAACGGTGTCATAGCTATTGCTTCGGCTATTTCACCTTATAAAGAAGTTAGGGAGTATAATCGTAATCTCATTGATGACTACGTAGAAGTATTTGTGAAATGTCCTTTGGATACATGCATTGAGCGAGACAAAAAAGGAATATACAAAAAGGCTTTAGCCGGCGAAATAAAAAATTACACCGGAGTTTCAGATCCTTATGAAGAGCCTGTCAACTCTGAAATAGTAATAGAAACTGATAAGGAAACCATCGATGAAGGTGTAGCGAAAATTCTCAGTGCCTTACGACACCTTGGATATTTACAGGAAGGGAATGAACAACAAGCAACAGAGGATGAGGTTTATACTGAGGAAGAGGAAGAAAAAATAAAACAAAGATTGCAAGACTTAGGATACATTTAATTATGGCTTGGATAAATAAATTAAAAGAAAAATTCAAGAAAAAAAGAGTATTAGTAATTGGATTGGACGGGGTCCCCTATACCTTTTTGACTCACCCTAAAAATAATGGGAAATTTCCCTTCATGCAATCCCTGTTTCATCAAGAGGGGGAGTTACACAGAATGCGGTCTGTTTTTCCTACGGTTTCCTCTGTAGCCTGGTCATCATTTATGACAGGCGCCAATCCGGCCAAGCACAACATTTATGGTTTTATTGATCGAACCCCAAACCCTCTTGACTTTTTTATCCCAACCAACAACAATATGCAAAGTCCGGCCCTTTGGCATATCTTAAGTGAGGCAAAAAAACGATCCATAGTTATAAATGTTCCGGTCACTTATCCACCAAAACCCGTTAATGGTATCCTTATTTCAGGATTTTTAGCCACCAACATCGATAAATGCGCTTATCCCGCATCTATTGTTCCAACCCTCAAAGAATTGGATTATCAAATTGATGTGGATGCCTGGTTGGCAAGAAAGGATAAAAAGAAATTCCTAGAAGCCCTGCACCACACCTTAGAAAGAAGATTTGCTACAGCTATTCATTTTCTTCAAAAAGAAATGTGGGATTATTTTCAGTTACATGTCATGGGGACAGATCGTATTAA
>JAUWIR010000014.1 GCA_030605265.1 Pseudomonadota bacterium
AAAAATTCAAAGAGCAGATTTTTCATCTGAAAAAGTGGTTGCAGAAAAGCCCCTTCTTCCCAGAAGAGAAACTCCCGGCCTTTCTCTTTGATCATGATTCCCTTCGTTCTATAATATGTGGTCTGGATAGGGTAAGTATTCTCCATTCATCTGCCTGCCGGCATTTAATAGAAATGTTAAAATAGAAGGTTAACGCCTTTCCGGAAAGCCCCGGAATAACTGTATCAACAAGAGCCGGGCCAATAAAATTGATCTCTATTTTCATATCGAAATGATCTGATGTATCTAATTGACTAATTTGATAAGATAAAGTATGTTCCGGGGACAGGGAACAGCGATGAAACACCAGAATTAATTCCATGACACGGCCAATATATTGACGAACTGAAACATTATATTTTAATCTTTTTTGCATATCCTTTGCGCTGGGTATCAGATAAAAAGGTCTTTTCTTTGGGGGCCCGGCAGTTTCAAAAAGATCCAGTAATGTGCAGATATCCTTTTTAAAGAGGAGAGTAATTATTTTTTTAGAGACAGTATCAAGTAGTAAATTGAAAGCAAGCTGAGTTTCAGCCTCTGTGCCTCTGTGCCTTTGTGCCTCTGTGCCGGCTTTTAACTTGTTATGGTGTGAATAAGAAGTTTTTGGGGTCCCTGTTACTATGAGGGGGAGTGAAGCTAATAACCCCAACAAAAATGATACTACCAATAAAATTCCTGAAAAAGTTAACTGTCTTTTCACGTTATCATCAGGTATAGGTTAAGTAAAAGGTTAATGAAGATAAAAGAAAAAGAGAAATAGTCATTATGAGCCCGATTACCTTATAACTTTTTCCTTTCTTCATCCAAGAGAGCATCCCTCTGCTCATAAAAAGTGAGATGGGAATCGAGGAGGCTAAAAAGTAAGTGGCTTTTCCTGCTGAATAATGGGGTGTATTGATATTAAAATAGATGAAAGTACCGAAATTAAAAAAAAGGAGCATCAACAGAGGGACCATTTGATCATCCCTTTTTTTTTGTAGAATCAGCAAGCTTTCTTTTCCTACTTCACAAACAAAGAGAAGGGTGGGAATAAGGCCGAGGAATAAAAGAATTATTCCACTTTTTTTCCGCCACTTACCATAATTTAGAATAAAAAAGTGACTGAAGGATTCAAACCAAAAATTACTGTAAACTAAAGACCATATATATCGTGACCTAAATAGAGGCATCTTCTGCCCCACTTTTCTGACAATAGGATCAATTAGCAGGGTAAGATCAAATCCAAAAAAATCAGCCCATTTCCTTTCTCCAGGCGGCTGTTTATCCATAGACCCTTTAACATAAGAATACGACTGACTCAAGGGAAAGGGAGTGCCGAATAGAGCCGTATTTTTCCAATAAAAACCACCGGCTAATAAAAATGTTATGAGGAGTATCAGCAATAAATTGGTGAGGTGTATCCTTCTGTGATATGGTTGAAAAATAATTTTATAAATAACACAAGCAACTAGAGTTAAAAAAAGCAGGATCCCGGTGTATTTTGATAGCAGAGCTAAGACACTAATGAAAGAAGCGAGAATTATAGAAGATCTTTTTGAGCTTTTATAATATTGAATAATCAAAAGAAGACCAAGGGAAATTAGGAAGGCAGTTATTTGCTCATTGCCCATCATGCTGCTGCTGTAAATATGCATTGGGGTAAAAAGAATGAAGCAGAAACTGAGAAGTTGCCAAGGGGGATTATTCGGGCAAATAATGTGGATAATCAAAACAGCTAAGAGGGCCATTCCTAAATTCATAAGTGTTGAGATGAAACGAAAAAGAATATGAAGAGGACAAGGGGCCCATTTTCCCATGAGGTTCCATAGAGTAGCTGCAATAAAATAATACAAGGGGGGATGGAAAGTTGACCATCCTTCATTAGCTAAAGGGATACCCCAGCCTTCTTTTAGCTGATAGATATAAGATAAATGACCGCTTGCATCATATCCATAGGCAGGTGCAAAGGTAAAGTTATTGTTAATCCGAATAGCTGCTGCTATGAGAAAGCAAAGTAGTCCAATGATTAAATAAATTTTTTTTTGACACATTTTTATTTTTGGGAACTTTTTTGCTATAATAGGCGCTATTTCAATTATAATGGAATCATTTCAAGATTGGATCGCCAATACTAGTAACCTGAAGGTCTTTAGGCCCTTGAGCATAGCAAAAAAGATAAATAGAGCGAAAGAAAATATTTTTAAAAGCGTGGGAAATATTGGGTTTTATTACGATGAGCTGTTTTATTATACCGTCATAGATGAATTCTTCGTAATGATCATTTTCTCTGTTTTTAGTTGCTACAAGACATTTTCCCCCAAGAATGACGACAGCTTCAGTATGGTTTTGATGGTAATGATTTCCCCTGACAGCTTGAGGCTTCAAACTTGGAATGTGCACAAAAGCATTGGCAAAGTCATTAATCATTGGGGGTGTTATAATCCATCCACGATCGTCTTTTTTTAAAGGTAAAGGGATTAGCTCAATATTTTCCATATGTTTTTTCTTTATAAAAATTTTTTGTCAATGGCTCTGTTCAATAAATCAAAGATATTATATACTTTTTTCTTCTAATAACAAATAGTTTTATGCTTATTTAATTTATTATGGACTCCTTTTTTATTAAAGCAATCGGGTTAGAATTAAAAACAAAAATTTTAGGGGCCACTATTGGAAAACCCTTCCTAAATACTCCCCATCATTTAGTATTGCCTTTATCTATAAAAAATGAAAAACAATATTTTTTTTGCTCCTGTGACCCTTCCATACCTATCTGTTACCTATCTTCTCAGGATCCTTCCCTTAAGAAAAAGGACCCCGAACAAACAGAGCTTCTTTTAAAAAAATATATCTCCGGGGCTACTATCGAAAGTGTTGAAGCTGTTGATATGGAGCGTATATTAGTTTTGCGGTTAACGAATAAAACAAGATATACTTTTTCTACCTCGGAAAAAGCAACCTTTTTTCTCTTTTTAGAGATGATAGGAAGACATGCCAATATCATCTTAACTAATGAAGAAAAAAAAATTCTTTGTGCTCTTAGATATATTCCCTCTTATAAAAACCGCTACCGCCAAATATTACTGGGTGAAATCTATCAATATCCTCCCTTTTTAAAAAGTAATCCTTTAACCCTTACTGAAGATACTTTTAATGACCTCTTGGAAGAATATGATGAAGCAACATCAATTCCCCTTGAAAACTATTTAATGAAAAAAATAGGCGGTTTTGACCTCCCCTTGATGAAGGAGTTGTGCTGCCAAGCTCAAAAGAAAAAGGATATAAAAAAATTAAATCAGGCCCTTTGGGACTCATTAAAAGAATTTTTAGATATCTATCAAAAAGGGATTTTTTCTCCCTGCATCATTTCTCTAAGTGAAGGAAGTATGAAATTGTGCTCATTTCCTTATGAACATATCTTTCCAAAAAGCCATTCTGATTTGCAATTTTCAAGCGCCAATGAAGCTGCCCTACACTTTCATGAAATACAGGTTCAGCAGAATGAAATAAGCACATTACGAAGTACTCTTCTTCAAAGGATTACCAAGCGAATTGAAAAAACAAAAAATATTATAAAGACCCTTGAAAAGGATCAGCAAAAAGCGCAAGATGCTGATACTTACCGACAATTAGGCGATCTCATCATGGCTAATCTTTATAATATACCAAAGGGCAGCCAAGATTTTGAGGTTGAAAACTTCTATTCACCGGAAAAAGGGGCTTGTATTACCATTCCCCTTGATCCAAGATTCACCCCATCCCAAAATGCTCAAAAGTATTATAAAAAATACACTAAGTTCAAAAATTCTATGCAATTTATTCTCCCTCGCCTCAATTCCTCAAAAAAGGAATTAAATCATCTTCTTCCCTTGGAAAAAAATATTTTATCAGCCAAAGAACTATCAGTCCTTAGCGACTATAACAAGGTATTACAGGAGAGGGGGATCTTACTAAAAAAGAGCGACAAAATAACTTCTTCTCATAATGAAGAAAAAAAAGAATTATTCAAAAATCTCCGCCACTATGTGTCCGCAGACGGGTTTGAAATATTAGTGGGAAAAAATGATCGCGGGAATGACACCCTTACCGGCAAAATTGCCCAAAAGAGCGACCTTTGGTTTCATGCCCAAGATGTTGGAGGATCGCATGTTCTTGTCCGAAACCCTAAGCGCTTGGAGCAAATCCCTTTTTCCACCATAAAACAAGCAGCAGCATTAGCTGCTTATTTTAGTAAAGCAAGAAAAGATACCAAAGTAATGATAGACTATACTTTTAGAAAATATATCAGCAAACCAAGAGGAGCGAAGCCAGGCCTTGTTTTGATAAGCCGGAAAAAAAGTATATTAGTATGTCCTGTATTGAATATTTAATTTTCCGAATTAATCACATTAAAAGTCGCGCGCGGCTTATATGATTATCCCTAGCCCCCAAGGTATCAAATATGATTTATATTCAACTACTTTTCAATACGCTATATTAAATAACTCCTTAACGCTTACCCTAAAGCCCTCTCCTGTCTTTGGGCACCTTCTTTCAGACTTGACTCCCTCTATTACTTTTATATATTATATAATAAATGTTTATTTATATGTGATCAATTGTTATGTTAGAATATTATCAAAATGGCAAGAGAAGAAAAAAGAGAGAGAAAAAAGGTTATGAGAAAGTTATTAGCGCTTTGTGGTATTTTTTTAATTGGATTAATGATTGCTTTAGGAATGGAAGTTTTCCATCAGCCTTTGGCTGAGGCGGTTAAAAGGGGAGAGGAAAGGCCATCTTCTTTATTTCTTCTCAGGACTATCTTCGTCAACGAAATCCCTGATGAGAAATGGCTACAATTTCCTCCAGGTTCTGATCCCGAGGCCTATGACCCGGATAAGAAATATGACTCCAAGAATTGTATAAACTGCCACACCACTTTGAATGGTTGGTTGGATGCCCCTAAGCTTCATAGAGATCGTGTTCAACATCCTATGGGACGAAGATGGCAAGAGGTGTCTTGTATGGCTTGCCATGATATTAAAAGTCCCGCCTTGGATAAAATTATATTAGACGGATATAACAAAGCAGATGGGACCCCGCTCCAGAGGGCAGAGCAGGTATTTACCTGTATCTCGTGCCATACAAGCCATTCTGATGAGAGCAACACTAAATTCTTGAAGTATGCCTCGTTTGCCGAGGACAGCACCCGCTTTTGTGAATATTGCCATCATAAGGCCAATGTGCTTAATCATGTCAAGAGCCGGGAGAGTTTATCAGTCAACAACGGCAAACATTTCATTGCACAGGATAACAGCCCGTTAATACGAACAGTCCGGGATAGTAAATCAGGGGCCTGGATAGAAATCGGATGCGGGGGATGCATGCTGTGCCATGTTGTTCACGCTGCTGAGAATGATCCAAGAGATATTACTATTATTTCTCCATATCGGGCTGATCTTGCCACCTGTATGCGAGTCCCTGCCAAAGCCCTTGAATGGGGGGGACAGGGTAATCCAAACTGGGAGCAGACATTGGAGGATCCCCTGGACAGGTATGAAGCAATATGTTTCGGGTGTCATGGCCAACCGGAAATAGTAGGGGGAGACCCTAAATATTCCCAAGGAGAAAATGTTTCTCTGTTGAGGCCCTCAATGTTTTTCTCTCATAGATTTGCCTGCAAACCCGGCAGTGAAAATATTTTATTAAATACTGGGGGAGAAGGGTTTCCGGTTAGTGACGGTATGCCCGGCCCAGGTCCGGATGATGGGGCCGGGAATGATTATGGCACGATCAGCAGCCAAATTTATTGCGGCACATGCCATAATGTCCACTCCAATCAAAAGCAGCCATATCTGTATAGATTGTCTGCAGATGATGCGGCTTCGCCCTATGTGCCTGATGATCCGGATACAAAAGATGTATTAGAAGGTTTTTGTGAGCAGTGCCATGGTTTAAATCATAATTCCGAACCGATGATTCAAGTGGCTCTGCGGGATGGAATGCCCTGTATAAGCTGTCACAGCACTCATCTGGCCAAAACAAATTGGAATGAATCAAATCCCCTTATGAGAGAATTGCCTGAAAAAGAGAAAAACTTTTATTTGGATGCCGATCATGATAATTATGGTGATCCCACCCATGTTATCAGGTTTTTCTTTTGCCCTGAAGGCTATGTGGAAAACAATCTTGATTGTGATGATTATGATCGGAATATAAACCCTATGAACATTAAAATGGTCAGTATCAAAGGGGCGACTCTTGATGATTTTAAGATCGGAGGAAATGTATTAAAAAAGTTTGAGCCCTCCTGCTTTCCCTACACTTCGATTGACCTTTTATCTGACCTGAAGAAGTTGGGCATTCATCTTACTTTTCAATATAAAGAGCCGATTCTGGGTTCCTCTCATCCCACCTACTGGTTTTTTAACAGAATAAGCGGCCAGGAAATAGAACTTTCCCCTCCCATGGAGGCGGATGCAAATAGTGTCAAATTTATCATCCATAGATTGCCATAAAAGGGAAACTGATTTATTTTTCCCTGGATCTTTGGTATCCTTCATAAAGAACGATAGTTTACACTTATGACTTTATATATTTTTATCTACCATGAAGGAAAAGAAGGAATAAAAAAACGACTAATTTCTGAACAGCAAACTGATAAAGATCTAATCAAGGCCCCCGGAACTCGAAATTATAAATCACCTCAATAAATCTCAAAGCCGGAGCGCGCCCCAATATTTATCCTCTATTATCCGGCATCCTTCATAAAGAAGGAAAAGTAGGCATGGTTAAAAACTTATGTTCTGGCAAAGGCGCAAAGCAAAGTGTTTTATAAGCTTTTATCTTTGCGCCTTTGCCAGAGATAATTTAATTTTTCGAAATATAGGTATTTGCCTTATTATAAACATATAGAGAATAATTTTTAAGGTATTTGAAAATTTATAATCAAAAATAAATAATTATTGTTGACTGAGGTATAGCTTTAACCTATAATTATAAGGTCAATATAAAAATGATTTTTTAAAAAATTTTCAATCATTCCATAATTCTCCCCGGCCCGGTATGATTTTGAATTTATTAACTCAGGGAGAATACATAGAATTGATTTTTTTTGTCGATAGATAAAAGACGTTAAGTTTAATGCTTACTATCGCCGGTGAATCAATGGCAGATGCATTTTTTTTCACACTTATGTAAGTTGGTGCATATAGTAGGATAAAGAATTATTCCACTTTTAAAAAATCTTACAAATATTTATTAGCTTTCAAACAAAAGTATGTTCTATTGAAAAAAAATTAACCAACCCGAGCTGGTAAAATATAAAGGAGCGGAACGAATTTTGCATTGTTATTCGTGAGCTTATCTTTTAAAATAAGTATTTGATAAGCTCGTAAAAAGTAAATTTCTGTTGCTCCGGTCAAAGCGGAAAGTGTCTAATTCTCTGAACTTTCCAGACAGCCGCCTTCAGGAATGACGAAAATAAATGAAAGAAAATTCTTACAAGGCAGCGAGCATTATCCGATAGTATATGGCCTACAAGCCGGGATCTTATAAATAGAAACTTTTTGAGGAGAATAAATGAAAAAATTTTCATTTTTCATCTTGGCAGTGTTAATAGTTTTATCTACCCTTCCTTTCCATTACCCGGGAAAGGTTTTTTCTCAGAAGAGAAAGGGAAAAACAAATAAAAAGAACAATGAAAAAGTGATTGAAAACAGGCATGTTGTGATAGTCGGCACCTTAAGCGATTTCAAACTGCTGCAAACAGATAATAAAAAGGATATGGGCAAATATAGTATTTCTATCGCCCAAAACTCACTGGGTAATATTTATCTTGTAAGAAGCTCCCCCCCGAGAATCCTTGTTTTCAATAATGCAGGACAATTTATTTTTAGTTTCGGAGAGCAAGGGGATGAAGAGGGCAAAATCCGCAGGCCTTTCGGCATTGCCATTGATGGGCAAGATATGGTTTATATCTGTGATGCCCGCCGCGCAAAAGTAGTGGTTTTTACTCCGCTAGGGGATTTTTTGGAAGAATTTTCCTCTAATTCCGCCTTAAGTAAAGATGACGAGTATCAAAGTAAACCCGGCTGTATTGCTGTTAATAAACAGAAAAATGAGCTTTACATCAGTGATGGATCCAATGGGCATATCTGGATTTATGATCTACAAGGCAATTTTTCACGTTATTTTAGAGGCGCTGATTCAGGTATTTGTAATCCTGGTACAGTCAGATTTGATAAACAAAATAGAGTGTATGTTGCTGAATGTGCCTGGGACAGGAGTCGAGTATTCGAAGAAGACGGGACTGAACTTCTTCGAATAGGAAAGGGTAGTGGTAGGCTTGCCGGCCAGTTCTCGCGACTGGATGGTATAGCAGTAGATTCCAAAGGAAGGATATATGCCGCAGATATTTTATTAAGATGCATTCAAGTATTTGATCCTAAAGGAAAATTAATTGGCGTCATAAAATGGCTCAATAAAGCTGAAAATAAAGTTTATTTTGAGAGGATAATAGATATTTATATAGGACAGGACGATTTAATCTTTGTTGTTGATCAAGGAGCAGATAAAGTCTATTTAATTAAAGATAACAGTTAATTATAGAATTCTTTTTTTTTATTAAAAAAATAATAATAAGAAAATGGTTAGAAAAGTTTATTTATTAATGAGGAGGGGCCTTATACAATGAGAAAGATAACTAAAATTTGCATGATATCCATCTGTATTTATTTAATCACCTTTTTATGTTTTTCTCCCAAAGCTTTTGCTGTTGACGGGGCTACTAACTCAACCGGGTTAAACGGGCATTTATACCAACCAAAGAATTCTGAAAAAAGTGTATGTGGAACTTGCCATATCCCCCATGGTGCTAAAGGAGATAGAATTTGGGCTATGGATGCTACCGGCTACGGAAAAAAGGAACTATCGGAAATAAAAGACCTTTGCGGCAGCTGCCATTACGAAGGATCGGACGGATATGCCGGGATTGTTTCTGGAAGAATAAAGGGCGATAACGGCAATGTATTTCTCGATGAGGGCGCTGATCATATTATGGGAGATAAGGATATGTACCCCGAGCTGCTCATTTCCCATATAGAAAAATATTACCTCCATGGTGATCAATTTAGTTCATCAAAAACAAAATTTGATACCAATCATTTCCCCTTACATACTGATGAAGACAACGCTATAAATGAGGGGCAAGGTTTTTATTGTGGTAGTTGTCATGACCCCCATAAACAAGGTGGTGATGGAGGAGATTATTTACGCACTGATGAAAATACAAAGGATGTGGGGACAACAAATGATAGAAAGAAGTTTTGCCGCCAGTGCCATCCGGACAAAGAATGGTCATATACAAATGAAAATGGTAATGACTGTCAAGCCGTCGGTATACATACCGGATTTACTACCGATCCGCAATGTTGGGACTGTCACCGCGTGCATGATGCTTATAAATATGGCGATGATTACCCTTTAAAAGATGAGAAGCAGCCTGACATTTTTAAAGACCCGGTTCCTGATTCTCCCTGGTTTCAATGTCCTTCCGGCCCCGAAACCTCGGAGGTTAATTCTAAAGATCCTGATACCGTCTATTATGCTTCGCAGATGTGTATAGATTGCCATACCTCCCCTGAGGATATCTGGGAAGATATACCAAAACTACCCCGCAATAGGATGCATCATCCAAATGGTCGTAGATGGGCTGATACCGAATGCGCTGCTATTTGCCATAAATACACTAATATTGAAATCGAAACAGGTACATATGAAATTGGAGACGCGGTTATTCAATTAGACGGTTGGAAAGGGGAAAACGGGCCCTCCCTTAAAAATCTTTATGACAAAGTTTTTTCATGTATATCCTGCCATACTAATCATTCAGAAATAGGAAACGACAATTTTTTACGGTATGCCGACTTTTCAAATGATAACTCAGCTTTTTGTGAGTATTGTCATGGAGGGTGCCAAACTGATGTTCACAAAAGGAAATGTGAATCTGATTTATCAGCAAATGCCGGTGTGCATTGGGTGTCCCAGAGTGAGGCAGCGTTATTATCCTCCGTTTATTTTAAAAGAACTGTTTGGGACCGTGAAAACAAAAGATGGAATGATAACTATGGATGTGGTGAATGTATGTTTTGTCATTTTATTCATCCAAACGAAAAAGATATGGTCTATAGATATAAAGATTCAAGAGAGATTACTCAAGGCGCAACACCCCCAGCAGACTTAAGGGCCATATTGAGAGTACCCGCGGAAGCTTTAGAATGGGATGATAAAGCAAATGAAAACGTCTTACCTCCTGAGCATAGATACGAAGCAATGTGTTATGGGTGCCATTCTGATGCGGATATTGTAGGCATAGCAGGTAAGAGTTTTAAATATGGTGAAAATGATGAAGAAAATTCTTTATTGGACACCTCAAAACATAGCCATCGATTTTCTTGTAAACCTGATGACGAATATAATCCATATAAAAACTTTAATGAATACGGACTCAAGGGATTTAGATTAGGTGACATGAGTTGTCTTTATAGAAATTACGGCACCATAGATGACGGGATATATTGCGGAACATGTCATGATGTTCATTCTAATGTTAAGCCGCCATACTTATGGATTACAGCTGCTGAGGGGTCGCCATATGCTTCACCATATATGGTTGTAAATGAAAAACTTGATTCCTATAAATCAATTCATGAAAAAAAAGGATTCTGTGAGCAATGCCATTGCTATGGCGGTAGCCTTGATCCCAATCCTGATGATGTCAATGTCACTTTTACCCATCCTGTAGGAGATAAGACCAAACAAGCAGTGAGAAATACATATATGACTGTAGAAAATTTCCCTAATGTTGTTGGCAGCCAGAATGCATTTTTTAGGGGAGGAAGCGCATCACCTTATGGTATAACCTGGAATGGTATAAATATAAATCCAGAACTGCCAGCCGAGGGCGCTGGCCCTGATGGCCAAGTGATATGTTTAACTTGTCACAATATACATGCAGCCACCACCAATTATGATGGAGAAGTAAAGGGTTCCTCACTTCAAGATAAAGATCATGGACCGCTTTTAGTCCGCGATAATTTTTTGCCTGAAGGGATAGAGATTAATTCTGATGAAAAAATAAAAAGTGACGGAAGTGGAGGTGATTTTTGCAGAGCCTGTCATTTTGGCGGTTAACTCGATTTTTAAATCCTTTCAGGGTATCTGCAATAAGCAAGGTATGTGCTCTGGGGCGACACCGTTCACATACTGGGTTATCTGTTTTTCATATAATAATTAAGGAGGCCTTTCCTCGTTAACCTCGTTAACTTAGGAAAAATTATTGCATAATTTAAAAATGAAAAAAGTTTTTTTACACTCACAATGAATTGTTCTTTACTATCCCCTATGGCAACCGAGACTTTTGACTATATAATTGCTTCTCGTATCAATGATCGATGGAAGAAACTAGAAAAATTTATAAATATTTGAATATTCCATTTTGTTTTGATATAGTAATAGTTGATAAAAAAAGAAAGGTGTTTACTATATCATAGAAAATAGAATTTTAGATTTTATTTTCGAATTTTTTTAATCTATTCTTTAATTAAATCAGCAATCGCTTAATAGATACGGTATTTAGATCATGGAATTCCGATAAAGGTATTGTATTATAAAATCTTATTTAACAATAAAATATAATTTTCAAAATTAACCATCATAACGTTTTTCAATCCGATTGAAATGATAACGTTGACAAATAACCTCCGAATACTAATTAGCAAGTAGTATTCAGTGTAAATAAATTTTAAAGAATGGTTAAAGAAAAAATCAATAAAATATCTTAAGAGTTTGAAACAAAAACAAAAGAGTTAGGAGGCATAAAATGAAAAACAGGGTTAGGAAAGTATTTCTATTAGTTATTTTATTGCTTGTTATATCATTATTTGTTAATCAACATTCTGCCATGAGCGGTTATTACAATGTTAGAACGGATCTGAATTTCGATTGGATATGTCAAGACAATCCACAAACACTAACTCAAATTAATGAAGATGATAGTCATGAGTATGTGCAATTCGATTTAGATAACTTCAGGTTTTATGGGGAAAGAATAGAAAAAATGCGCATCTCATCAAATGGATATATTGTCTTAGAACCTCGTTCGCTTAATGATGAAGATGAAGATGAAATTTTTGAGTATGAGTATGAAAATATTAATTTTGAAGCTGACCCTAATTACCCTTACTCCAAAAATAGAATCATTGCCCCCTATTGGGATGATTTGAATCCCGTGTTAGTAAGTAAAATATGTGCTAATTATGTTGAACCAAGCGATCCGAACGATCCCCGACTGTACATTATTCAATGGGACGATATTGCTCGTTATCAGGGTTCAGTGGAGGAAAGAATTACCTTTCAGGTTGTGCTGGAAGAGGGAACCAATAAGATTATTTTTCAATATAAAGATGTAGTGTTTAATGAAAATGACCCTAATGATGGAATCAGTAAAGGTGCATCTGCAACTGTTGGTATCCGGGAAAAACTGCTGGAGAACCTTTTCGAACAATATTGTTACAATGGCCAACCTCAAGGGGTTACTAATGGGATGACCATATTTTTTGAACCACGAGAGGAACCCTATCTTACAAATTTAGACCCGGAGCGAGGTGCAATCGAAGTAGCACCGGATACAGACATTACTTTTCATATTCAAGATGATAACTCGATAAAACTAGATTCCATACAAGTAATAGTGAATGATGCCAATGTTACAGTTAAAAAAGAAACCATCACTAAAAATGATATTAAAGTAACATATGAACTGGACCAGGATTTCCCAGCAGGGGAAAAAATAACGGTTAGAGTTATAGCAGAGGATACTTCAAAACCGCCTAATGAAATGGAGGTCCAATATGAATTTACTATTTCTATATACGAAATGAAATTAATCGATAGTGGGTTTATTGATATTGATAATGATGAAGATCTTCTGTTAACGGCGGCGAGTGATGATAGTTATGCGGAAGTAGACATTGGATTTCCCTTCTGGTTTTATGGGCAATGGATAGAGCAAATTTACATCTCCTCAAATGGGTATATCACCTTCGACAAAAACTATGCTCTATTATACGAAAATAATGATTTAAAGGAAAGTATTTATCCCCCAAATATCATTGCGCCTTATTGGGATGATTTAAATCCTCAATTTGGGAATATATATGCCAAGCTGGATGAGCATAGTTCTCCTCGGCGTTACATAGTCCAGTGCGAAGATCTTGGTCATTATGATAGTGCAGAGAATTATGGAATTACCTTAGAAGTTTTGCTGGAAGAAGAAACCAATAAAATTATCTTTATATATGACGATGTAATATTTAATGAAAGTGACCCCAATGATGGAATCAGTAAAGGTGCATCTGCAACTGTTGGTATCAAAGCAATACAACAGGACCCGAATAAACAACAGGATCAGATATGTTCCAGACAATATTCCTACAATTCAGCGGAACTTTCAGATGGGATGGCCATATGCTTTAGTTTAACCGAGGAAACAACAGACTCACAAAAACCTTACCTTGACCCTAATGAGCAAGCACCGGCACCCGGAGAATCCAATGTATCGCCGGATACGGATATAGTATTTCATGTAAAAGAAAAAGATAATGGGAGTGGAGTAGATCCGAATTCCATAAAAGTAAAAGTGAATGGTGAGGATGTTACTGAAAAGATTCCTCCTATAGATCCAAATGACAATTATGATATTAAGGTAGTATATGATCCCGATGAGGATTTTGGTAGAGGGGAAACAATAGTGGTTGAAGTAAGGGCAAAGGATTTGGCAGAACCGCCAAATGAAATGGAGGAGATATACGAATTTACTATTCGCTCTATATACATAATGGAAGATTGCACCGGAAGCTGCTCCTTTGACTGGTATATTAAGGACCCTAATATTCAACCGTTGTCCGGTGCGGCTGGTGATGATAGTTCAGCCGAGGTAGATCTTGGATTTTACTTTTGGTTTTATGGGCAGTGGATAGAGCGGATCAGTATCTCATCAAATGGATATATTACCTTTGGAAATGATTCGGGCGTATTGTATACACATAAGAATTTAGAATACAGTTTTGACCCTCCTGTTAATATAATCGCACCCTATTGGTATGATTTAAATCCAGAGGTAGTTGGTGATATATATGCCTGGCACGATCCAAACGATTACGGGCGGTTTATTATTTTGTGGGAGAATGTCGGTCGTTATGAAGGCAGTGATGATGGTAATCCAAATGAAAATATTACCTTTGAGGCTGTGCTGGAAGAGGGAACTAATAAAATTATTTTCCAATATTATGATTTAGAAGAGTCCTGGAATCCAGCAAGAGTAGGAATTCGTTCAATACAGCAGGGTCAAATACTTTCAAAGCAATACGATGGGTCTTCTTTAGATGAAGATGAAGCCATATGCTTTAAACCTGATGAAGCTGTGGTTGGAGTACGGCCTGAATATAATCCACCTTATCTTAACCGGTTGATCCCGGTGCCTGGCTCAATCTGTGTAATGCCTGAAGCAAACATAGTATTTCATGTATGTGACAGAGTCAATGACAGCGGAGTAGATCCGAATTCCATAAAGTTGAAGGTGGAAGTGGATGGTGAGGATGTTACAGAAAACGGAATTACTACCAAAACAGTAATAAACGAAAATTATGATATCAAGGTGGAGTATGATCCGGTCGGAAATTTTGAAGGAGAGGTTTCGGTTACTATAAAGGCCAGAGATTTGTACGGAAATTCAATCGAAGCTGGTGAATATTCATATACATTTACAATAGGTGTTGATAATGAACCGCCTATTATTGAATATGAGGTTCCGGCTGATGGGGCAACTTCCGTACCGCCCTCAACAAATATAACTTTTCATATTAGTGATGACTGCAGCGGAATTGACCCTAATTCCATAAAATTGACAGTAACAGTGGATGGAGATGAGATTTTTAGCGGAAAAGAAAGTGAAAGGATGACTGTAACTGAGATAGATGGACTCAAAGATATTTTGGTGGTATATGATGATCCGAATTCTGATTTTCCCATGAATAAAGAAGTTAGTTTCAATGTTCAGGCTAATGATTTACATGGTAATGCTGTGGATGAATCGTATACATTTACTATTATTAGTTCGTTTTTTTATTACAACATGATACCCTATTGCGACGATATGTGGATTGATAAACCAAAGTCGGTTGAGGCATTAACCCATGTTATGATGGATGATAGTTTTGAAGAGGTAAGCCTGGGATTTACATTTTGCTTTTATGGACAATGGATAGACGAAATTTATATTTCATCAAATGGATATATTACTTTCGGAGATGATTCTCCTCTAATATGGAGGAATAGTGCCTTAGATTCAATAGGTATTGATCCTTCAAATCCCGGTCTTTTAAATATTATAGCTCCATATTGGGATGATTTAAATCCGGAAGTGGGACCTGACGCTGAGGAGCCATCAGGGGAGGTATATGCCTGGTTGGATAAGAACAGTGATCCACGCAGATTTGTTGTCCTATGGGATGAAATGAGCCGATATGACGGTACGGAATCAGAAAATATTACTTTTGAAGTTATATTCTATGAAACGACGAATAGGATTACATTTCAATATACTGATGTAATATTTACTGAAAAGGACCCCAATGATGGAATCAGTAAAGGTGGATCAGCAACTGTCGGGATTCGAACAATTCAGCAAGGGCAATCATTCTCATCACAACATTCTTACAATGAACCCTCACTTACTGATAACATGAGCATATGCTTTATTCCGGAGGGTGATAAGGCTGATTCCGATGGACCTTATCTTTACAATTACCTTCCTACTCCTGGTGCTTTTAATGTGCCATTAGATACAAATATTTCTTTCTATATAGGAGATTATCAGAGTGGAGTTGATCCCAATAGCCTATTATTAATCGTTAAGGTGGAGGGAGAAGATGAAGTGGATGTTACCGAGATTGTAACCATTGATAACGTATATGGAAATCATAATATTAGGGTTGATTATTGTCCGTCTGAGCCCTTTGCGGCAGGAACGAAGATAGAAGTTAAAATATCGGTAGAAGATTTGGAGGGAAATGGTACTAACAAGAAATATGGATTTATTACTTCCATGTATGACATGCAGATTGGATCTGCTGATTGGATTGACAGGCCCTCTTCGGAATATTTGTTTTTGTATTGGGCTTCTTCTGCAGATGATTATTATGAAGATGTGAATATTGGATTCGACTTTTGGTTTTATGGGCAACGGAAAGATCAGATACGAATCTCATCAAACGGATATATTACTTTTATAAACGATTCGGGTTGTATGTATATAAATAATCAATTAGGTATCGATACTGCTCCATATAACATTATTGCGCCCTTTTGGGATGATCTAAATCCAAGTATAGGAAATGGCATATATGCCTGGGTCGAGGAGCCGAACGCTCCAGAGGATCATCGGCGGTTTATTATTCTGTGGGAGAGTGTTGGCAGTTATCGTGGTTCTGATGAAGAAACTATTACCTTTGAGGTGATAATTGAAGAGGAAACCAATGAGATTGTTTTTCAATATAAAGATGTAGTGTTTAATGAAAATGATCCTAATGATGGACTCAGTAAAGGTGCATCTGCAACTGTTGGTATCCGGTCTGTTCAACTGGTTCAGCCGGAACAATTACAAATATTTTACAGGCAATGGTCTTACAATTCACCGAGTTTGGAAGATGGAGATGCCATATACTTTATTCCGGTAGAAGATATTCCGGCAGAAGATACTAACCCACCTTATATCATAAACCAAATTCCGGTGCCGGAAGCAATTGATGTATCTCCTGAAGCAAATATAACTTTTCATGTAATAGATGATGAAAGAGGGGTTAACCTGGATTCCATATTGGTGGTAGTGCAAGGGGAGGACGTTACTACAAATTTGATTAAACATAAAGTAAATAATCATGATGTTTTTGTGATATATGATCCGGTTGAAAATTTTGACCAAGGAGTAGTTTCGGTTTTAATATATGCTAAAGATTTAGCTGGCAATGAAATTAACCAGTCGTATGTATTTGCCGTTAACTAATTGTGAATATGCTCAGGTTGAAAAACCAATAGGGATAGAGGCGCTGGCCGATATCGTGTTGAATGAAAGTTTTGATAGGGTAAACCCGGGATTCCCATTTTGCTTATATGGACAATGGATGGAAGAACGGATCTATATTTCATCAAATGGATATATTACCTTTGGAGATGATTCCCCTCTGAAGCATTATAACAGGGGGTTAGATTCTATAGGAGATCCTTTAAACCCAGGTCCTTCAAATATGACAGCTCCTTTCCGGGATGATTTAAATCCGGAAGTAGGAGGTAATATATATATGCGTGGGGTTTTGGATGAAGAGAGTATTCCACGAAGATTTATTATACTATGGGATGGAATAGGCCGGCATCAAGGCACGCCATCCAATACCATTTCTTTTGAAGTTATAATGTATAAAGGAACCAATGAGATTACATTTCAATATAAGGATGTTATCATTGATGGCTTCGAAGATAGGATACAGTAATGGTGAATCAGCAAGTATAGGGATCCGGGCGATACAGCAGATGCAAATATTTTTTAAACAATTTTCTTACAATTGGCCAAGTCTACTTAATGAAATGGCCATTCATTTTACTCCATATAACTAGTACATCGTCCCATAAGTTTCGCTAGTCAATTCGGCATTTAAAGATATTATGTCTAATCAATAAAAGACCCTTTTTGAATTTTTAATATGCTGCTATACCTTCTGTTTACTTATGAATAGAAG
>JAUWIR010000474.1 GCA_030605265.1 Pseudomonadota bacterium
AAATTGATCCATCAATTAATACATCTAAAGAATTTTTTTTGCTCTTTTGTCTGTGTTTTTGGCATGTATTAATAATCTTAATTATCATTTTCTTAACATGTTTAACTGTTTTACTTACAGAAACAGATATTAATTCCACCAAGCCAGCTATATTCCTTTTAAAGTATTTCACTGTTTTATCAAAACTTATTTCTTTGCCTAATATTCGCCATGCATCCGATCTAGCTTTTGAATAACAATACGATATAAACATTGCTACTATGCATTTGCCTAGTACTTCACATTTAAGTCTATTTTCATTATTTTTTACTTCAGTTTTATGTATTTTTAATATTGATTTTAATTGTTTGAAAAATAGTTCAACACTCCACCTGATTGGATAAAAGGCCAGAATCGTTCTAATATCTATTCCTTTTTCAACTGGAATATTTGTCATGTAGAAACCCCAATCACATAATTCCAGCGATTCTTTTTTGGGGCAACTTCCTTTCTTCTTGGCATTTTGGTTTAATCTTTTCCGTCTGCTATTGGCAACTTTTTTCGGTGCCTTAATTGTGAAAAGACGTATTTTTACTTTTTTATCTTTATTTCCTGCGTAGCATTCAAATTCATATATCACAGATTTCAAAAATAATTCCTGTAATTAGAAAATTCACCTCTCACGCGCTGTCGCCTGCGCTGGAGGCTATGCGATGGTCAGGCTTTAGGCCACCACCTTGGGGGGTACTGCGCTTTTTTGAACCCTCAGGAGAAGGGCCCCCCACTGAAAGTCGCTGAATCTTTCACTTTATTCTCTTGGTCCTTTACATTTTCCTCCTTGGCTTTAATTTTTCCGTTTGTGAATGCTAATTTCTCCTCCAGTTTCACCTTTTTTCTTTCCTGATGTCTGTCTGGAAACACTGGGACGGTTTTCATCTTGCCTTTGATCACCCTCATATAAACAAGAAAAAAATGGAACAGCTGGTTCTGGAGGTTTATGATCAGGAATACTGCAGGCTGGGCCCTTCGGTCATACGTTATACTCAGCAAGCTCATAAATTGTGATTTATAAATTTGTCTCAGGAGTGAGATAATGGCATTATTCAAGGTATAACATGTCCATAATATCGAATCAAAAATCACAAACTATGGCCTTTGAAAGTATATATTGAAAAAAGTTGAGAGGTTACCTTCGGTTTAAAAATGCAGCCGACCCGCTTCTTAGGAGGCGGGCGGAACAATACAGGAAGGAATGCCTTGAAGCCCTACCGATTTTTCCCAGTGCCGCCAGATACGCACCCACAGAAAAAATCGCTCAGTGGATCAGAAACATACGGCAATCAATATGTAAAGGAGAAAATGATGACAGCATGTTCTAATTGTAACCATTGGAAATTAAATGTGACTGTGCGCTTTTGTTCGATGTGCGGTAAAATAGTAAATGAAAACATTCCTATTAAAAGATGTACTGAAGAAGAGCACCCAAAAATGCTGCGTGAAAGAAACATGTATTGTGCAGATTGTGGAAAACAGCTTGGGTAATCTAGAAGTGCAGAATTTATAAAAGATTATTAAAAATCTCTTAATCCAAAACAACTCTATCTTCTGCTTAAAGGCCTTTCTCCCCAAATCAAAGGGGATTTCCTCTCACCCTGCCGTGAAGCTGATCATAACTGAGGAGATCCCATTATATCACCCCCATCACCCCCAATTATTTATTTAATTCCTCAAACTCTTTTTTTTTCTTGGCATCTTTTTTGCGCTATTGTATGATAAAATAATTGTACTTTTGCTTTCAGTGAGGAGAATGTTATTTACTCCATTTTTGAAAAATACTTTTTAAAAGCTCTGACTCATTATGGAAAATAAAGACAGATTTAAGGGTATCTTCCAGGGAGTAGTTGACATTGTAGCTCTTACTGATACCGAGCATAATATTTTAATGGTTAATAGGGTTTTTGAGAAACTGTTTAAAAAATCCGCTGATGAATGTATCGGACAAAAATGCCATGTTATTATTCGTAACAAGGAAACTTTATGTGAAGATTGTCCCATAGAAAAAAAGATAGGGAATAATATTTATGAAAAATTGTTAATCCCTATCGAAAATGATAATGTTTCCATGACAAGACATCCTATCTACAACGATCAAGGAACTCTTCAAGGCACCTTTGTGATTGGCCGAATTGTTACCAGTGAATTAAAAATGCAACAGGAACTCCAACATCAGGGCAGATTAAAAATTATGGGTGAGCTTGCCTCCTCTATTGTCCATGAGATTAGAAATCCATTAGCAGGTATCGGCCTTATGAACCTATCGGTTATGGAACGTTTAAAGCAGAAAGATTCAATCTATCACGATCTTGAAAGTATCTCACATGAGGTTCAACGATTAGAGCGTCTGCTTGAAGGGTTAATGAATTTTGCTAAACCCAGTCCTTTTGAACTGAAAAAAACATCCTCACATCATTTTATCGATATTACCATAAAACTATTAAATAAAAAATTAAGCGCCGGGAAAATCAAGGTTAATAAAATATATGACACAAAGGTCCCAAAGATTCTGATTGATCCTTCAAAAATGCAACAGGTATTTTTTAATATCTTACTCAATTCAATAACAGCTATGCCGAATGGTGGTGAAATTATTATCAAAACGAGCATCTTCCATGAAGAGCTTGCTGAAGATATAAAAAAAGAGTGGGTACGGATAACAGTTCAAGACACTGGGATCGGTATTAAAAAGGAGGATTTACCTTATATATTCGATCCATTTTTTTCAAAATCAGCTCAGGGCACTGGATTGGGGCTTTCAAATGTGTATAGAATAATAGAGTTTCACAACGGATCAATAACCGTTCAGAGTAAAGAGGGCATGGGGACAACAGTCAAGATATATATCCCGATTATCTAACAAACTTTATCTGTAAGTTTATTTAAAATATTATCGATATGACCACATCTTATAGAATCCTCATAGTTGACGATGAGCCTTTAATGGCGAAAAGTTTAAGCCGCTGTCTTGAATCCGAAGGTTTTCTTTGTATCCTTGTTCATAGTGGAGAAGAGGCCTTGGAGCGGATAAAAAGTGAAGATATAGATTTAGTTTTACTTGATCTTTCAATGCCCGGGATGGGTGGATTTCAAACTTTGGAAGCTATCAAAGCTGATTATCCCGACCTGCAGATTATTATTCTTACTGCTTCTCAAAATATTCACGATGCAATCAATGCTCTGAAACAAGGAGCTGATGATTATTTGATCAAATCCTCAGATATGCAAGACATACTGAAAATAGCTGTAAAAAAAGCTATGAAAATCTATGAGCTGACCAAAGAAAATATTCTTCTTAAAAAACAGTCCCGGGAAAAAGCTAATCAATTGCAGCTTATCAAGGAAAGTTCCGGGATGAAGCGGGTTTACCAATTAATGAAAAAAATATCGAGAAAAGAGTATACTACGATCCTTATTACAGGAGAAAGCGGCACGGGAAAGGAAGTAGTAGCCAGGACAGTCCATCATCTGAGTTCAAATTCTGAAAAATCCTTTATTGATATTAGCTGTTCAGCATTACCCGGCACATTGGTTGAAAGTGAACTTTTTGGCTTTGAAAAAGGGGCCTTTACTGATGCCGGGAAACAAAAACAGGGGCTTTTGGAACTTGCCCATGGGGGGACATTATTTTTAGATGAAATTGCCACCTTAGATCTTTCAGTTCAAGCCAAATTACTTCGTTTTCTTGAACAGAGAAGTTTTAGAAGGATTGGGGGCACTGTGGATCATAAAGTAAACTTGAGGGTAATAGCAGCTACAAATCGAGATTTAAGCAAAAAGATCATTTCTCATGAATTCAGGGAAGATCTTTATTATCGGATCAATGTTTTTCCTATTACTATTCCACCTCTTAGGGAGAGGAGAGAAGATATCATCCCCTTAGCCAATTTCTTTATTAAAATATTCAATTATAATTTTCATGGTCACATACAGGGATTACACGATAAATCTCTTCAACTCCTGCTCCAATATTCTTATCCCGGGAATATCAGAGAATTAAAAAATATCATTGAACGGGCCATGATAATAGAGGAGACTGATCTTATTACGCCAT
>JAUWIR010000130.1 GCA_030605265.1 Pseudomonadota bacterium
GGTTAAAATGGTAAAATAAATGCAGATCTGTGAAACATATACTTAATAAAAAGGATAGGTGATGTAGAAATAAATCCATATCATTCAATTGGTTATGTAAAATCCAACGGAATTTTTAAATTATAGCTTTTTACTCAGGGATATTCAAAAATCAAACCGGATGGCCTCATATTATGTAGAGATTTTGGAAAAGTCAATTAAACGCCTGGTTTGGGGAAAACAGCAGGGCTTATGGCAGACAGGTATTTTTTTTATCTCTAATCGGCTTGAAACTGTATCGCGCGGTGCAGCAGTTCTCTCTTCCATTTTTTCCGGAGATAAATCTTCTCCTGAGGCAATTCGCTGTCGTATCTGCTCAAAAGAAGGAGAAGGAGTATCGCCTTTTACTAATTGTTATCACTCAAAAGAGCTGAAATCTTTTGTGTCTTTCCCGAATCACGAATATCCCGGCTTTTGCCTGTATGAACAGGCTCAATTTGATGTGGATTTTGAGACAAATTGTGAAAAAAGCATTCCTGTAGGCAACATCATGACTGATCAAAGGCTGCTTGATAGCCGGTGCTTCGCCTCAGTTGATGATTTAACCAAACATGCCTTGGTTGCCGGAGTTACTGGAAGCGGAAAAACAAACAGCATCTTAAGTCTTCTGATAAATTTATATCATAGTCATAAAATACCCTTTTTGGTTATTGAGCCGGCTAAGTCGGAATATAGAAACCTGTTAATAGAAATTGACTCTCTTTTAATTTTTACCTTGGGTGAGGAAAGACCAAACCTTTCCGCACCTTTTCGTCTCAATCCTTTTGCCTTTCCCGAGGGGATATCCCTTCAGACCCATATTGATTATCTTAAAGCCGTCTTTAATGCCGCCTTTGTAATGTATGCCCCCATGCCGTATGTTTTGGAAGATTGTCTTTACAGGATTTATGAGGACAAGGGCTGGAACCTGGTGACCTCTACTAACTTTCGCGGGCGCAATGAAATGGCCTTTCCTACCTTGGAAGACCTTTATCAAAAGATAGATGAGGTAGTGGAAGATATTGGCTATCAAGGCCGCACTACTATGGATATCAAGGCGGCCCTCAAAACAAGGGTCAAGAACCTTTGTCTTGGAGGCAAAGGAATGATGCTCAATAGCCGCTACTCTGTGCCTTTCTCTGAAATCATGACCAAGCCTACAGTGCTTGAGCTTAAATATCTGGGCAATGATGAGGAAAAGGCTTTCATGATGGGCCTTATCCTGACCTCAATTTTAGAGCACTATGAATCGCTTCGCAGTCAAGATCATAGGAGCTTGGCTGCTGAGGGGCTTAGTCATCTTACAGTAATCGAGGAAGCACATAGATTACTGAAAAATGTGCCAACAGAAAAATCAACTGAAGAAATGAGCAATATCAAGGGAAAGGGGATTGAAACCTTTTGTAATGTCTTAGCTGAAATCAGGGCTTATGGAGAGGGTGTATTGATCTCTGAGCAAATACCATCAAAGCTGGCGTCTGATGTGATTAAAAACTCCAGCCTAAAAATAATGCATCGCCTGGTATCTAAGGAAGACAGGGAGTTGATGGGAGATACCATGAACCTTAATCATCTCCAAAAGAGGCAAGCCATTAGCCTACAAGCTGGTGAAGCACTTTTTTTCTCCGAGGGCTTGGACCGACCATTGATGATTAAAGCCCCTCTATCCAAAATAAAAAACAGGGAAATTACAGCCGGCAGTGCTTTCATACATAAAAGAATGAAAGCCGATTTTTTTAATCAACATAAACATCTTTTAATAAAATTTCCGGCATGCTCCGATTGTCCCCATCAGCAAAAAGAGGAATGTGAAATTATTAAACGGCGGGTTGAAGAGGTAATACTCAAGCAGGATATGGAGCAGATCGGAGTAAAATTTTTCCTCCCCTTTTTATTAAAACCGGAAAATATAAAAGTCATGGAGCATCTTGAAACCATAGTTGACCTTAATGATATCTCTTTTTATTGCTTTTCTGCATATCTCATCGGCCATTATATGAATGCGAAAGGTGATTTTCTGAACCTTCCCTTTTCATTAATTAACAAAGTGACAAATGAGGCCCATGGCGCAATCGGGAATGAAAAGTTTGCTCGAATAATTGGCTCCCATTACCATGAGCAGGCATCTCACGCCAGAAGAAGATATCCTGCTTGTAAGGAGTTTTGCCGTAATATATGTCTTTTGGGCTATGAAGGAAGCATCTTAGCCAAAGATGCCCCAATGCACAATAAATTGGTTGATTTATTGGATTCCCCTGAATATGGTATTAAATTTTATCAAGAGCTTGCCATACTGGTTGTTGATTTTTTAAGGAATTACCTTCCTTCCGATTATAACGAGCATCTAAGTGATTTAGCAGTTTGCTGGTTGATAGGGAAGTTAAATAATCTTAGGTTCTCTATATCCTTACAAAACAAGATTATAAAAACGTTTGCCGAGATATTGGCCTGTGTATGTGCCGGCAACTAAGATAGCTTTAAAGGATTGGAAAATATGCCAAAGCAGAGAGTAAGAGAAATAAAATCAAACAAGCCTGAAAAAACAACAGGTCAATTTCGTCCTCGTGAATTGGAGAGATATCCGGAGATGCGAGAATATAGGGAAGTTTCCCAAAATAAAAGAATAGAGACTCAATTCAAAGAAAAGACCGGTTCAAAAAGGGTGTTAGGCCTTCCCAGAGTTGAGGGGTTTGAAAAATCAGGGATTATTTCTAATCAAGAGGTTAAGGATTATTTAAAAGATGAATTTTCGGAAAGGCACGCCAATAATGTTACCATGGAAACTGTGCGATATAATGACAAATTCATAAAGGAAAAAGAGAAGACAGAGCTGGCTCACTGGGAGAAAAAAGAGGCCGCCCCTGGAATAGGGGTTTTTAATAAAGAAATTGTTGTTAACCGCCAAATGAAGGATGGGAATATTGACCGGAAGTTAATGAAGGATAATATCGCCCATGAGGTAGGACATCAAGTACATAATATGTATTTGGAAAAACGTGATCAACAAGAGTGGATCAAGATTACCCGGGACATGCCAAAAGACAAATTTGTTAGTGAATATGCAAAAAAAGATCATTTTGAGGATTTTGCTGAAAGTTATAGATATTATTTACGAAACCCGGAGGAGCTAAAAAAAGCAAGTGTCGAAAAGTATGATTTTATGCGAGATCATGTGTTTAGTGGTCGAGAATACATTACTGGAAAGAAAATAGAAATTTATGAATAACTTATTTGCCGCACAAAAAAAATTTTCGTTTTCGTTATTTATTACAGTCATAATTTCAGTATCTAACGTATATTGGCCCAGATATTAAATCATCTTGAGCTGGCGCTAAAATGTCCGCCAAATCACACATCTATAATATCGATCCCCCAAACAATCATCAATTATATGACAAATTAAATCAAATTGCTCTCCTTAATTATGTATAAACTAATCATTATTGCAGTCTAGAATTGCCGATAAAAAATCAGCAACTTATTAAAATGAAAAATTATCTATATAAAGGCAAAGGGGTTTTTTATGAAATGGAAAAAAGAAACGAGACTATTTATCTTCCTAATTTTCTTTTCCCTCGTCTCCGTCTTCCCAGGTTATGGTATGTGTCAGGAGCTTTTCATCAACAATCAAGGAAATTTTTTTAAAGACATTATTAATTTTCAAATATCAATCAATTCTGCGCCAAATACGATTCATGCCTTTGGGTTTGATCTTTATTTTGATTCGCAGATCCTTGAATATGAGAAGTATGCTAAAGGGAATTTACTAGGACAATATGAATTATTTGACTGTATTCAATTAGAGCCTGGGAAATTGCGCTGCGGAGGAATAAACACAGGGGAAGGAACTATTTTGAAAGGGCAAGGGGGAAATATTATAAATCTTTCTTTTCGAAAAATTGAATGCCAAAAAACAACGCTATGCATAAATAATTTGGTTGATGACATAGAAAACTGGGAGGCCGAAAAAGGTCAATTTTTTTGTATTAATAAAAAAAGAGAAAGATAAAAAAAAATTTTTTTGTAACTATTTATAAACAGAAAAACGAAAAAAATCAAAGTTGTGTGTTAATTTTCAAAAAAATTCAAATGAAATGGGTGAGGTTATGAAAAATATCCTAAAATTAATAATTTTATTTTTTCTTCTGTTCCCTTTAATGTATACCGCAGCCTGGGGATCTGGAGTAACTATTCAATCCTTAAATAAACTTATAGAGGGCAAAAAGAATCGATGGACTGCACGGGAAACATCAAAATCATACCTTTCTAAAGAGGATAAAAAGCTTCTTTGTGGATTAAAAAGAAAAATGACGGAAGGAACTGGTCAACACAGACCTCTGGGATTATTGGACACTAAAAACTCTCGCATGAAAGCAAAAAGCTTTTCTCAAAAAATTTGTTCATATTATCCTTCCGTTGTTTCAGAGGATACCACTCCCTCAGACAGTTATTTACCCTCCTATTTTGACTGGCGCGAAAAGGATGGAAAAAATTGGACTACAGTCATTCGTGATCAAGGTCAATGCGGTTCTTGTTGGGCATTTGCCTCTCTGGCTGTAATGGAATCAAAAGAAAAAATCGCTATGCCCGAAAACACTCTCCCTATTGATTATTCCGAACAATTTATGGTTTCCTGCAGCGAAGGGAGTTGCGGCCATGGCTGGTATTTGGATAGTAGCGCCGAATTTTTAAGATCCGACGGGGTGACTACTGAGGATTGTTATCCCTATCAGGCCCTTGATTTACCCTGTAGTAATAAATGTAATGATTGGAACAGTCGACTTACAAAAATACCGGATTGGAACTGGGTAGGGGGCTTTCCCAGTAAGATGCCTACCGGTTTGCTTAAAAACAAATTACTGAATGGCCCTCTTTTGGCTGCTATAACTATTTATGATGATTTTATGCATTATTCTTCCGGTGTATATGAACATATACAGGGAGATGTTATCGGGGGGCATGCTGTTGTTATTGTTGGGTGGGATGATGAAGAGCAATGCTGGATTTGCAAGAATAGTTGGGGAAAAAACTGGGGTGAGACAGGCTGGTTTAAAATAAAAATGGGGGAAAATGAATGTGGTATTGAACAGGAAGTAATATTCTATTCTTCGCCAATTTGCTGGAATTGTGATCTGGAAGAAAATTTTGAAATGACTACTGCAAATTTACCAGCAGGGTGGAAAGCTCAAACAGTAAATAAAGAGTACAGCTGGAAAGTTACTGATTTTCCTGTATATGAAGGAGAGCGAATCGTCACTGTTGAGTATGATCCGGATTTGAACTCTCAGGATGAATTACTCATGAGTTGGGAGTTTGAAGGGGAAAATGTAATGGTCTCTTTTGCTTTTATGGGCTCTTATTATTGGGGGGTTAGTAAGGACAACTATACAGTCAGTCTTTGGGTTGTAAGGGGAAAATGGGATGGAGGAGCAGGCGATGATATCCTTATTAGTGAAAATATTTTAAAAGATCATCTTAAATATGATGATGAGAGTTGGGTTTGGCTTCCTGTTTGTTATGCTCTTCCTCAGGAAATTAATTCCCAAAAAGTAAAATTGGCTTTCAGATATCAAGGCTTGGATGGGGCCCAATTTAGCCTGGATAAAATTTGCGTTAAAGGAATTTCAGATACTGTTTGTGACTGTAGTACCCAAGATGGGGGCACTTTGGATATTAGCCATGGCCGTGGGAATATTGCAATTCAAATTCAAAATGCCCTTAATGATGTAAACAATTTTGAGTTTAGTGTTCTTTATAACCCTGCCCAGGCCTTATACAATGGATTTCAAAAAGAGGGAGCTTTTTTAGATTTACCATACTTTTCCTGTACTGTTGTAAATGAAGGACGTATTCATTGTCAGGGAGAAAATGGGGAAAATAAGATTTTTTCATCGGGATATAGCGGGACAATGATGGTCCTGCAGTTTTTATCCTCTGATTTAAATTCTGAGGGAAGTGGAATATGCATTGAAAATATAAAAGGTGATATGGCTGATTGGGAAATAACAAATGGATGTCTTCTTCCTTCATCCGGTAATTATGATGTTAATAGAGACGGACAAATAACGCCCGGGGACGCTCTTTGTATCTATGAGAGGTATTTATCCATATGTCCAACCTCTTGTGGTCTATGTGAAAATATTTCCTGTGATGTAGATATGAATGGAGAGTGCTCTTCATTAGATGCAAGGGCTGTATTTCAAACCTATTTAAATAAATAGTGAATTATTGTTCGGCTATCTTTTGACAAAGAAACCAACCATTGGTATGCTTAAAAATATATAATTACTATAACGCTTTCGACCACGATGATAGGAGAGATGGAATATGCTCGCACAAGAAACCTCGAACGCTGATTTAGCGCTGAAATTAGACTGGACCCAACCTGGATTGAGCGCCGCCTATACTCAAATAATACAAGAGCTGGCCATTGTTAATGGAGAAAAGGTCTTAATTCTCTATCGCGGAACAGACGAAACAATCATTGAGTTAATGAAAAAAAATCAAGACGGCCATTTATACGCGGTTTTAGGTGGAGAAAATGAGGAAGATCAGCTTAATGGCTGGTCAACAAGTAACTTAACCTTTATTTATTCCCAATTAACCAATTTACCGATACCTGATAAACATCTTGATCGAGTGTTGGTTGTCTATTCAGCAACTTTGTTCGAATTTAAAGAAGATATTATTAAGGAAATTTGTAGAATTTTAAAACCTGGCGGCGTATTTGACGTTTTGTATTTTGATATAAAAGAAAAAATCAACGGATATTACTTCGAGATAAAAAAAGAGGACTATTTGCGCAATCAGGAATAATTCAATGTGTGCAATTAACTATTTTCAGACAGGATTAAAAAATATCATGTCAATCCTGTTATCCTGTCAAATATTTTTTTTCATCTGATATTATCGCCCAAGTGTATTCCCTGCAGATTAATTGACAAAAAGCAGTGAACTGCTATAATAAAACCTCTTGTGCTTAGGCAGGGCTTAATTTACATATTTTTTTAGGATAATTATAAAGGTACAACAACATGCGTGAAAATATTCTAGATTGCATTGGCGCAACTCCCCTTATAAAACTCCAAAAAACTAATGCTCCCATATTTGTAAAAGCCGAATTCCTAAATCCGGGGGGCAGTATAAAAGATAGAGTGGCAAAATATTTGATTGAGGAGGCCGAAAGAGATGGTACTTTAAAAAGTGGGTCCATTATTGTAGAACCCTCTTCAGGGAATACAGGTATCGGAATGGCTTTTATTGGAGTTCAAAAGGGATATCGGGTTATTATTGTCATGCCTGAAAATATGAGTGAGGAAAGGAAAAAAATAATCAAGGCCTTCGGCGGAGAGCTTATTCTTACACCTGCTGAAAAGAGCATTCAAGGAAGTGTTGATAAAGCTGAAGAAATGGCTAAAAACGATTCTAACATTTATATTCCTCAACAATTCGAAAATCCCCGCAACCCCGAGATTCACTATAAAACAACCGCTCAAGAAATTTGGGAACAAATTAAAGGCAAGGTCCAAGTTTTTGTTGCCGGAGTTGGTAGTGGAGGCACCCTGGGGGGAGTTGGAAAATTTCTCAAGGAAAAAAACCAAAATATAAAAATTATTGCAGTGGAGCCAAAAAATAGCGCAGCTTTATTGGGGCAGGAGCCTGGTTTGCATCAAATTCAGGGCATTGGAGATGGTTTCATCCCTCACGTATTAGACGTCTCTTTAATTGACGACGTGGTCACTGTGAGTGATGAAGATGCTTTCCAGACAACCAGGCAATTAGCCAAACAGGAGGGACTATTGGTGGGCACCTCTTCCGGCGCAAATGTTTGGGCTGCAAAATTGATTGCTGAAAAAGAAGCGGGAAATATTGTTACCGTTCTCCCTGACCGGGCAGAAAGGTATTTTAGTACCAGTTTGATTTAGTTAAATTATTTTTTCTACAGGGCTAATTCTGCTATCATATACATCCTACACTTTTTTATTCTTCAGGGGAAAACTCATTCTTCCCAACTCCGCAAACAGGGCAAACCCAATCATCCGAAAGGTCGTCAAAAGCAGTCCCCGGAGACACTCCATGTTCAGGATCTCCGAGTGCGGGGTCATAGATATACCCGCAGACATCACAAATATACTTTTTCATTATTTCTCCTCCTTTGGCTGGCTCATTAATGTATAAATTTTTTCGGTATTTTTAAAAAAATTTTGGGCATCCTTCATTTATCAGTTTACACTTTTTTATTTCACCACGGAGACACAGAGAAATGATTTTAGAAGAAAAACTTACAAAGCAGATTATCCGGGATGAAGGTAGGCCTTATTATAAATTTTAATGTGCCTGTTTTAAAAGAGGGAATCAAGAGGCTTGTCTTTTAATTTTTCTCTGTGTCTCCGTGGTGAGCTGAAAAAAATAAAAAGTCATAAGTGTAAACTGCTTTTCGTTCTTTATGTAAGGATGCCGGGAAAAGCTACCAATTTTCGGCAAGCAATTCAAAATAAGCTTTAGGATGAGCACAAGCAGGACATACCTCAGTGGCCTCATTCCCTTGATGAACATATCCGCAATTCAAACAGCGCCAAGAAACAGTGGATTTTTTATTAAACACTGTCCCTGCCTCAATATTAGTGAGTACTCCAAGATAACGTTTTTCATGTTGTTTTTCTGCAACAGAAATAGCTTCAAATACTTTGGCAATGTCATCAAATCCCTCTTCCCTGGCGCTTTTTGCAAAAGAAGGATACATCTTTTCCCATTCATGATGTTCCCCTGAGGCAGATGCTTTTAAATTTTCTTCTGTTGAACCTATAATTCCAGCAGGAAAACACGCTTCCACATTAACTTCACCACCTTTAAGGAATTTGAAAAAACGTTTAGCATGTTCTTTCTCCTGATTGGCAGTTTCTTCAAAGATATAAAAAATTTGAACGAACCCTTCTTTTTTTGCTTTGCTTGCAAAATAGGTATACCGATTCCTTGCTTGAGATTCTCCGGCAAAAGCAGCCATTAAATTTTTTTCCGTTTTTGTACCTTTTAGTTCCGACATTTGGTCCTCTCCTCTATTAAAAATTAAAAAGTGTAAACTGGCTTAATGATGGATGCCAATAAAAACCACAAAATTTTTCAACTTAATATAATTCGAAAGCAGAGGATTTGTCAAGATTAAGGTATTGAAATATAATTTCAAAAAACCTCAAAATAAAGAAGAAATGATAAAAGGTGGAAAAAAATTCAACCTGTGCAATTAGATTTTTAGGTTCACTATTATAAAAAAACATTTGACAGGATTAACAGGATAAACATGATTTATATCCAGTTAATCAAAAAGATTTATCACAAAGTGTTTATAATAAGATA
>JAUWIR010000064.1 GCA_030605265.1 Pseudomonadota bacterium
CTTTTTTTTCCTTGCTCTGTTTTCGCAACTCATTTTTGAACTCTTCCACTTCCCCCCAAGTTTCCGGCATGATCGTAATAACCTTTCCATGATTGCTTTTGATGTACTCTAACTGTTTCTTAGTACAAACTTTACAATCAGCAATATATAAAAAATCTGATCGGTGGGTGATTTCTTTGAGAATATTCCATGTTTCGATGTGAGTGGTGTCATCAGTTCTATTGCCTGGATATGTCTTGTAATGAATGGGAATAGCTCCATCAGCGGAAATTGTTAACGTATAAACCAGCTGTTTCAAATCCGGTCGATGATCCTTACTCTTACCACATTTTAATTCAAGCCCGGTCTTTGTTTTTCCTGGGATTTGCCCGTATGCCTTAACCGTTGTTGAATCATTATGGAGTTGCTCCAGGTTTATATCAAATTTGGCAATGGCATTTAAAACGACTTCAGTCATGATGGTAGATCTATCACTCGATGTTCAAGTTTTTTTGATTTAATCAAATGAAAAAACTTTTAACTTATTGATTTTATTAAGGGAGGATCTCCCAAAGTGCTGTTTATAAATCTATTAAATTTCAATAGGTTACAAAAAAACTTGAACATCGAGTATCAGCCTCATATATCTTTTCTGTTGCTCTGCCAAAACGATCATCGTTAAAAATTGTGCCGGCAAACTCATCAAATCCGAAACACTGAGGATGTATATTACTTACCCAATCACTGAGATCATACATAGGTCGTCTTCCAGTGATTATATTAAAAAGAATCATAATTAGGGAATCAACAGTTGATATCTTCTCGTTACCATGTTTACCTAAATGCTTTGACAATATTGCCTTAAGGTCAAGGCGGTGGATTATGGCCGAGATGAGAGGAAAAGCTCCCACTGTTAATTTTTTCATGGTTTTTTTAGGCATTGTATCCGCTGATCCTTGTAAAGCAGCCAATACAGCCTGACGTTATAAATTAGGCATTGACTTAAATCTCCTCACCCATCTTTTTGACTTCTTCTTTATGTGTTCACGTTCTCGAAAGTTATTACCCAGGTACCGATAATCGTGTAACTGTACCGGAGGAGGATAATTCATCCATACCCATTCAATAGCTATACCATGTTGGCAACCTACTTTATAACAATGGGTATGCCATCCCTTTAAAGACTTTTTATATAATGCTGACTCGTAACCGGATATCATCACCATACAGGAAAGTGATTTTATCAGCTCCAATAGCTCGATGTGTTGGTCCCTGGTATATTCATATTTATAGAGCCTGACTCTTTTTTTCCTTGTCTCACGAAGATATGGGGGATCGCAATATATCAGTTCTGTGCCTGTGAACTGATAGCTTTTTAGAAAAGTGGTTGCATTGTCATGGATTAATTCAAAATTTATTTGTTTGTTTTGATACCACAACTCTATAACCTGCGGGTCAATTTCTATTCCAATATCACGCCTTGCACGGCGTTTGTTACGCATAACCGCTCCGCCCCCCAAATGGGTCTCAATGTAAACCTCATGGGGTGGCATAAGATTAATCAATTTATGAAAGACGCCGCCTTTTCCTCCTGGGTAATTCATATCAGCATTATCTCTAAAGCAGAGGAGAAAGTTAAGGGGTTTTTTTATATAAAAAATTTTAAAATTTACTGACTATAGATGCTGTGAACAAAGGCGCAGTATCATTAGATACTGCAGAAAATGTAATTTTTTTCTTGTTGACTCTATGCTATATTTAGTATATGGTAGTTTTATTAATATCCATACAGAATGCAGGGCAAACCTACAAGGGAAAATCATGATTACTGAGATGGGAGTAAATTTTCGTTTTTCGGAGCAATATGCTGGAGAGGTTATCGAAAAAATGAAAAATCAAAAAAAATCAAAAAAGATCTAATGGCTTTAAATTCAAAAAATTATGACCTACAATAAATAACGAAAACAAGAAAATTTTTTGTGCGGAAAATAGGTTATTAATTTCAAGAGTTATCCTTTATCCCTCTGCAATTTAACCTAATTATAATGTCTTTTAAACAAATTACGCATTTCATTAACTATTTTTGTATTTTGTAAAATATGTATTTATATTGTTTGTTTGTTTCTGGATATCTGCTTCGCGCAAGTAGTTTTTTTAGGCTACAATCATGGGGTATGGAAAGGTACCGGCAGAGCGGTCCCTTGGAGTGCCCTCTCCTTCTCTCATGGTATCCAGCAGGCGGGCCCGTTCGCTCCGAATAGTCCCCTGATTGCAAAAGCCGGAGAGAAGCTCAAGCCCATAATTACTAATGGGGCTCCGGTCCCATTTGCGGTCTACCAATACCAAACTGGATACTTTTTTTGCGGGTTTAGGGTACAATGGCGATGGTTTCGGACTGAAAATGCTATAATAGGTCCGGAATACGCACTATGAGCAGGGTTTGTATTCAAAGAGGTACTTCGGGTACTTGGGAGCAGATGAACACAAAGAAAGAGGGCGCTAAATTTAGTCAAATTACCACTGCCATAAATTGTGGTTTAAGCCGATTAATTAATACAAGTCAACTTATTGATTTTAAACGATATTTTTTAAATTTGTCCAAAGTCCGATCTGAAAAGGAGCGATCTGAAAAGGAGTGCTATTTGCTATAAGGAGCAAACTAAAAACGCAAAAACTCCTTTTTAATATCGATATCCACGGCATATAGATACAGGGCATAGATATTTTCAATTCAATAACCTACGGATCTTATCAATAAGATCATCTATATCAAAAGGTTTATAAATCATAAGATCCGCGTGACTAAAATTCATAAAAGTGGTTTCTCTCTCTCTATCGTCATCTAGCTTGCGGGCGGTTAGCAATAAGACTGGTATATTTTTTGAGTACAAACCATTTTTTATATCCTCTTTAATAAATTTACACACTCGATAGCCATTCTCGTTCGGGATCATGACATCGAGAATGACTAAATCAGGCTCATGGGCTCTTACCGAACCTAATGCCTGATAGCCGTCTGAGGCTGTCAAAACTTCAAATTTTTCTTGCTCCAGCCTAAATTTTATCGTCTCCAGAATGTCTTCTTCATCATCTACAACAAGAATCTTTTTTTTATTATTCATCTCATTAACTCCCTCTGGGTTCGCCTTTCTCATCTCATCTCCCCCTTTAGGCCTGTCAAGGCAGTGGAATGAAAACCATCTCTTTCTTTTCCCCTCCATTGAGGCAGAGTAAAGTAAAAACTGCTTCCTTTGCCCATTTCACTCTCTACCCGGATTTTCCCCTGATGTTCTTCTATTATTTTTTTGACAATGCTAAGCCCCAGACCGGTACCGCCAACTTTTCTGGTCAACGGCTTTGCAACCTGATGGAATTTATCAAATATTGAATCTAATTCCTCAGGTGGGATGCCTATACCCGTGTCGGAAACTGAGATTAATATAAATTTCCCCTCAAGGGGATTGGCAGTAATGGAAATCTGCCCGCTTTTAGGAACAAATTTTATGGCGTTTTCAATAAGGTTGGTAATTACCTGAACAATTCTATCGGGATCTATGTATAGGGGGGGTAAATTAGCCGGGATCTCTTTTTCAAAAATAATGGATTTATCAGTCAGTTTGGTTTTAAGGAATGATAGGGCTATATCTAAACAATCGCTTAAATCCGTTTTTTGGAAGCTCATCCTCATTTTCCCTGCTTCCAATTTTGAAAGATCAAGAAGGTCATTTATAATTGTTGTCAATCTTTTAATATTTCGCTCAGCCATTAAGAGAAATTTTTGCTGATCCTCTGTAGTATGGCCGGCTTTTCCCCCACGTACTATACTTACCGCATTCTTTATGGAGGTAAGCGGCGTCCTGAGTTCGTGAGAGACAATGGAAACAAAATCGGATTTCAATTCATTTAATTCAATTAATTTTTGATTTTTCTTTTTCAGGTCCTCCTGGGCGCATAGCAATCTATCCTCAAGATCTATTATTCGTTGACCTATGAGGATACGCTTTTTCAGCTCTTCATAATTAAAGGGCTTTACTACATAATCATCCGCTCCCGCCTCCAGTCCTTTTACGATGTCCGCAGACGCACCTTTCGAAGTAAGTAAAATAACATATTGATAACGGTCGTAGCAGTGGTTTCGAATCATACGACAAAGCTCGGCCCCATCAATGCCGGGCATCATCCAATCAATAATACAGAGCCGAATGGCCCCATCTTCTTTTATTTTTTCCCAGGCATCTTGTCCATTCTCGGCACAAACAGCTTCATATTTTAATTCTTCACAACACGCTTTAAGGATTTCATGAACCATCAGTTCATCATCGGCAATCAAAATTTTCATATTTGGAGGCATCCTCTCCCAGCTTTTTTTAATTTTGAAGCGCCTTCACAAAAGCATCAACAATATTTGGGTCCAATATGCTTCTCCGATACTTTTGCAAGTAATTTAGACACTGTTGAACTGATAAACGAACATTTTTTACTGACGATTGTTTAAGGCGGTCGTATTCATCCGCCACTCGAATAATTCGAGCCGGCTTCGGGATCGCCTCTTCTTTTAGGCCATCGGGATATCCCCGACCATCATATTGTTCATGATGGCTGCGGATTATATTACCAACTTCCTGTAAGCTTTGGACGCGCTTAAGTATGGACTGGCCAATGAGCGGATGTTGTTTGCTCTGATCTTGATTGTTTTTATCCCATAAGAAAACGGCATTTTCCTGAAGTGTCCTCGGGATACTTATCAGGCCAATATCATGAAGTAAGGCCGCTACTTCCAATTGCTCCAATTCTGTTTCGTCAAGGGATAATTTTTGGCCAATTAATTTAGCCACTACGGCTACTCTTTTGCAATGTTCGCCAAGCCCCTTATCATATTCGCTGATTAGATCAACAAACACACGAATAAATTGCACAAAATTTTGCTTCAAATCCTGATAGAGACAGTCCAGTTGTTTTGTTCTTTCAAAAACCTTTTCCTCCAACCGGCTGTTGGCATTTTGTAAATTCCCTTGAGCGGCTAACAATCTATCCTCAAGCTCAACTATACGCATCCCGATGAGGATACGCTTCTTCAACTCCTCAAAATTGAAAGGCTTTACTACATAATCGTCCGCTCCGGCATTTAAGCCCTCGACAATATCGGAAGAGTTAGTCTTTGAGGTAAGTAAAATAATATACAAATAATGACAGTCTTTACGTTCCCTGGCCCTGCGGCACAGTTCAGGGCCGTCAATGCCCGGCATCATCCAATCAATGATGCAAAGCCGGATGCCTTCATCTTCAGTTATTTTCTCCCAGGCTTCTTGCCCGTCAACGACACTTACCGTCTCGTAGCCCAATTGCCCGCACACGGATTGAAGAATTTCATGCACCATCAGCTCATCATCGGCAATTAATATTTTCATATCCGACTCTCCCAATCGGGGTTGGCGGCAAACAGCTTGACCCCTTCCAATTCACCCTTGAGAGTGGCCAGGACCGAGGATGCCTCGCTTAATTGATTTTTTTGGCCCATATCTTCAAGTGTGTGGGCAAGCTCAAAAACTTTTTTAGCGCCGATTATGCCGGCTGCGCCTTTTAGACTATGCGCTGTTTTATTCACCATCTCTGCATTGCCGCCGACCAGGGCTGTTTGTATTTGCTCAATCTGCCCTGGAAAGGTGTCCATGAATCTATTAACCACTCTTTTTAAAAGCCCTATATTCCCGCCGACTGAGGACAAGGCCATAGACAAATCAAGCGACGGGACCGGATTTTCAATCTCAGCAGAGAAAGATCCTGATTTAGAATCCCCGGAAGAAGGGTTGTTTTCTGAAAAAGAAGGTCTTGCTTCTTTTTTGGCGGAATCGCCTCTGAGACAGTGACCGAGGTGATCTATAGACTCAAAGAGTTTTTCCGGTCTAACCGGCTTGGAAAGATAAAGGTCCATGCCGGATTTAAGGCATTCTTGCTTATAAGCATTGGTGGCATGGGCGGTTAAGCCGATAATGGGGATATGGAGGCCGTAAGATTTTTCCTTTTGGCGGATAATTTTGGTGGCCTCCAGCCCGCTCATACCCGGCATCTCCACGTCCATGAGCACCAGATCAAAGGAATAAGGGACCATTTGCAGCATCTCGACCGCTTTCTCGCCGGTGTCGGCAACTGTGACAGGGAAACCGCGCATTTTCAATATCTCGGACATTACTTCCTGATTGACTGGATTATCTTCGACCAAAAGAACACGCAAGGTGCGATAAGAATCTTTAATGGTATGGCGGGTAATAAGCTGGTAATCGGTTTCCTTGGTACTTGCCTGACGCAGGGTCATTTTAATAACTTGAAGCAACTCAAATTTCCGGAACGGCCGCACCAAATAGCCGGCTATCCCTATCCGCCGATATTGGACGGCGTCACCACGATCTCCTGCCGAGCTTAATATAATAATTGGTATATTGGCCAGGTTGGCTATAGCCTTGAGCCGGCCGGCTGTTTCCAAACCCTCTTTTCCGGGCACAAGAAAATCAAGGAGTACCACTCCGTAGGGACGACCGTTTTTACTCGCCTCCATTAATATTTTTAGCCCCTCGTTTATCCGGTCAGTTTCCATAACCATCATTTCATGGCCTGTCAGCATGTCGGCGACCATTTTTTTGTTGATCGGGGTATCACCTATTATTAATACCTTTACATTTTTTACCTTATCCTCAACTCCCGTCCCTGCCTTTATCTTCTGATCAGGTATAAGGAAGGGTAGAGTGAAGTAAAAATCGCTTCCGGGCCCGCCCGGCTCGGAGGCGACTAAAACAGAAGGGCTTTCCACTCGCATATCCCCTCCCATGAGCGCAACCAATTGCCGGCAGATGGCCAAACCCAAGCCGGTCCCGCCGTATTTTCTGGTGGTTGAGCCGTCTGCCTGGGTAAAGGCATCGAAGATGGCTTGTTTCTTTTCAGGAGGTATTCCTATGCCCGTATCTGACAGGCAAAAATGCAACAGGCATTTATCAGGAGTTGATTCTTCTTTTATTACCTTCAGGACGACCTTTCCCTTTCCTGTAAATTTAATGGCATTGCCAATGAGGTTGACCAGTATTTGTCTTAGGCGGGTAGTATCGCCGGTCAAAATATCCGGGATGTCCGGCTCTATCTCCCACAATAGGGTAAGACCCTTTTTCATGGCTTGTACGAAAAAGGATAAGCCGATTGATTCGGTGAGTATGCGCAGATTAAAATCAATAGGATCAATCTCCAGTTGCCCGGCTTCGATTTTGGAAAAATCCAGAATATCATTGATAAGGCTTATCAAAGTATCCCCGGAATATTTGATAATATTTATGTATTTGTACAATTTGACATCCACATCCACATCCAGATTCAGGAGAATCTCAGTCGTTCCGATAATGCCGTTTAAGGGCGTGCGAATCTCATGAGACATGTGGGCCAAAAAGCTGCTTTTGGCTCGGCTGGCTGTTTCAGCTTTCTCTTTGGCCTTGAATAATTCTTTCTCCATTTTTTTGCTTTCAGCAATCCTGACTTCAAGTTCATCATTTTTGTTTTCAAGTTCCTTATACAGGGCTTTGATTCCCTCGTTGGCCTTACCCAGACCCCATGATTGGATTTCCAATTCCTCTTTAGTTTTTTTTAGGTTTTCCTCAATCGACTTGTGGGAAGTTATATCAAATCCTTTGTAGCCGGTAAGCACGCCCTTGTGGTTTAAAATCGGCACAGCGCTCATTTCAAGATAGACAAGATGCCCATCCTTATGGCTATTCAGCTTAACAAAGCCCTTAAAAACGTCTTGCCTTTTCATGATTTCAAAAGCGGCTTTCTTGAGCCTCTCCCTTTTTTCAGGAGCAAATAAATCATAAAAATACCTTTTTCCCACCAACTCCTTGGGGTGATATCCAAGCATCCTCTCCACCACCGACCCTGCTTGAGTATAAAGACCATCCGCATTGATCTCCCAACTCCAGATACCGGCATTTTCCGCCAAAAGGCTCAATTGATCTTTGTTTTTTCGCCACATGTCCCTTGCCTACTTTCTATATATGCCGCTTCACAGCGTCCAGCAAGACGCCGTAGTCGGCCGTCTTGACGGTGAAGTCGTCTGTGCCTGATTTTCTGGCCCTTACCGCATCCAGGGCATCAATTTTACTGGTGACCATAATAACCGGTATATTCAATTTTTTGACGGTTTTTATGGTGCGGCAAACCTGGTGGCCGTCCATATCAGGCAGCATGGTATCCAGGATAATTAAATCAGGAATTCCCTCGTCTGCCTGTTTTAGGCCGGATGTGCCGTCAATAGCGGTTATGACCTCATATCCTTCAAATTCCAGTCTGTCTTTTAAGGTGATTAAGATATTCGGTTCATCGTCAATAATAAGTATTTTTTTGAGCATATTTTACCTCCTTTTTTTTACCACAGAGAACGCAAAGGACACAGAGAATCTCAAAGCCTGAAACGTTTAATCCCGCCAATGACTTTTCCGGTCAATTCATTAATATGCATTTCTCAGTGGCCTCTGTGCTCTCTGTGGTTAGTGACGACTCAACACACGGCAAAGTAAAGATAAATTTGCTGCCCTTGTGCGATTCACTTTCTACCAAAATATTGCCCTTATGCGCCTCCACAATTCCCTTGCAGATGGCTAAACCCAACCCCGTGCCCTTGGTGCCGGCGCCGTCCTTACGATTTATTTGGACAAAACGATGAAAAAGTTTCGGTATATTCTCTTGGGCTATGCCAATGCCTGTATCGGCCACAGTAACTTCCGCCATCTTTTTCTCATCGCCGAGCGCCATAGTAATGCGGATATCGCCCCCCTTGGGCGTAAATTTTATGGCATTATAAATAAGATTAATAAAGACCTGAGTAATTTTATCCCCGTCTGCGCAACAATATATAGGGGAGGGAGGATAATCAACAGAAACATTAACGCTTTTTTCTTCTATCTTGGGCGTAAGAGTCCTGACTGCGCCTTCGGCCAGGGTACAGATATCAATCTTCTCATTATTAAGCTTTATTTTCCCCCTTTCGATCCGGGAATAATCCAAAAGGTCGCTGATGAGCCGATCAAGGCGTTTAATATCTTCATTAGCCATCTGTAGATAGGTTTTTACTTTATCGCTTATCTGCCCGGCTACTCCTAAAAGGATATTATTGATTACCCCGCCAATCCCAACCAAAGGCGTCCGCAGTTCGTGAGATACTGTGGACACAAACTCCGACTTCATTTTGTCAACCTCTTTGGCCTTGGTAATGTCGGTTAACATGGTAACAATACCGATTATTTCATCCCTTGCATCTTTCACCGGTGTTATATCGCAGCGTAAAAACAGGTCCTTTGGAGGGACAAGAATTTCTTTAGTAACCAACTTAGCCTCATTCCAACAAACCGTTTGAGCCTTATCCAAACCAATGGTTTTTATTTTCTCCCCCAGCCTGTAGGGGGAGACTACCTCGTCCAGCCCAAAGCCCAGCATACGCCTGGCCTGGGGATTAAAAACCACTATTTTCCCCCGCACATCAACCATTATTACACCCTCAATCATACTCTCAACCATAGACTCCATCTTTGATTTTTCGGCTGTAATAACTGCCTGCAATCTTTCCATAGCATCGGAGGCTTGATTGGCAATAGTGTACATAAGTTTGATATTATCTTCACTGAAGGCCTTTTCTTTACAACTTGAGACATTAATCATCCCTATAGTGTTGCCCTGCACGACGAAGGGAACATTAAAAAAAGACCTGATCTGATCAAATTTCCTTATCTTTTCTGGTTTAGCCCCGGGCGCTGAGGGAATAAGAAAGTCGCTTATATGCTTTTGGTGAATATTTTCACCTGTAAGCATAGAGGTAGAATCAATGAGTCTGTCTTTAACATCATCCACAAATCGAGCGCTTTCAGGGTAGACAGGCTTTAAGGTAATATTGGCGGTTTGGGCATCAAACAAAAGCGAAGCACACAGATCATAATCCACGATCTTAAATAATGAGTCCATAATAAGCTTTAGTAATTGCTGATAATCTAAGGTATAGGAAATGGCATTAGAGACCTCGTAAAGGACAGATAACTCAAATGTCCTCTCCTTCACCTTCACCTCAAGCCCCCTGGAGAATTCTTCAATCTCTTCTTTGGCCCTCTTTAGTTCAATATTGGTTTTCTCAAGCTCCTCCCTGCTCTCTTGCATATCCTCCAGTATATTCAAAAGCGCTTCCTGAGTTTGAGCTAAATATTTGGCACGTTCCACAACTCTATTTTCCAAGGTTCGACCTTTCTTTTATTATCTTTGAATTAAAGGCCAATACATCTGTTATTACACACAGCTTAGATGGTTCAGTATTAAATTTATAAAACAATATCTTGCTAAAATATGAATTACATGTTAACATGTTATCATATTATCATATTATACAAAAATAGGAGATAAGGTTATGTTAAGAAAATTGGGGCGAAATTATCAGATTGCACTGCCAAAAGAAGTGGTAAAAACTCTCCATCTCCATATTAACGATTATCTTGATATCAGGGTAAAAGATAATAAGATTATTATTGAGCCACAGCTCGTAATTCCCAAAGATCAGGCCTACTTCTATACTCCCGAGTGGCAAAAAGAGGAAGCCGATGCCCATCAGGACATCAAAAAGGGTCGGGCCACCAAAACCAAGGACCTTAAAGAGCTATGTAAGGAACTCGACGGCTGATGCATATAGAAGCCACCCGGACTTTCATTAGGCTATACCGGAAATTGCCTGAAGATCTCAAAGAAAAGACCAAAAAGGCCCTTGAGCTTCTCCAGTCAAATCCTGCTCATCCTTCGCTGGGCCATAAAAAGATGGCCGGTCAAGAGGATATATTTGAAATTAGAATTTCAAAGAACTATCGTCTTACTTACCAAAAAATCAGTGATACCGCTTATCTGCGTAAGGTCGGTACCCACGATCTACTGCGTAATCCATAAATTCGTGATTCGTATCTCGCCCCTCATCCCTCATCTATCTTTTCTCATCACTCATCACTCATATCTCGTCCCTCGTCCCTCGTCCCTAGTCCCTCAAGCCTAGCCTCCAGTTGGACAATCTTCTTCTTCAACTCCACCATTTTTAGTTCCCTTCCCACTGCAACCTTATGGAACTTCTCTAAATCGTATATTTTCTTCTCGAGTTCCTTTCTGATCTTTTTTATCTCAGAAATATCTTTGGCCACACAGACTGAGCCAACAACTTTTCCTTTATCATCAAAAATGGGTGAGATAGTAACCAAAAGGGGAATACCAATATTTGGATCATCTACCTCTTGGGTCTGAGATTTAGCATCTTTTATAGTTTTTTTTAAGAGACATTTCGGCCATGGTTTATCCGACTTATGAACCAGTTCATAACACTTTTTACCAATGATATCTTCCGAACTTATCTTAACGAATTCAGCAAAGGACTTATTTCCCTTGACAATAGTGAAATCATTGTCCTGAATAAATACTGGATCTGATATAGAATCGAATGTCTCCCGCCATTCTTCAGATGCCCGCTTTATCTTTTCCTCCGTCTTCTTGCGATCTGTGATGTCGTATACCACACCATTCACTGAGACTGGTTTGCCTTCCCGGTCTTTCTCCCAACTGAAGTGGTCTACCAGCCAACGCACCCCTTTATCCTTATTTATGATACGGTATTCGAGTGTGCCATTTTTCGCCTTTCTTTGTGCTTCCGCAACTTCCGCCATCAATCTTTTTTTGTCGTCGGGATGGATTATCCTCTCCCACAAATCGGGGTCCTTAAGCCACTGGTCAGCACTGTAACCGTATATTCCTTCAACGGCGCTGTTTACGTAGGTTGCCATCCATGTATTCGGGTCCGCACGGTAAACCAACTCAGTAAGGCTTTCCGTCAGATTTCTGAAGTTCTGCTCACTCTTGCGCAGGGCCTGCTCTGCCTTCCGGCGCAGGTTTAATTCTCTGTCTTTTTCTTGCAGTGCTTTTTCTAAGCTGAATACATATCCATCCAGTTTCCTTTGCATCTGTTGTTTTTCTAAGGCCTTCTCGATTTCAATGACTAATTCATCATATTCAATCGGTTTTTGAATGTAGCCAAAGGCGCCTCTCTTTAAGGCCTGTATGGCTGTCTCTA
>JAUWIR010000214.1 GCA_030605265.1 Pseudomonadota bacterium
ACAGGTATAATCATTATTTATGTCATAGTGGGAGGAATTAAAGGAATGAGTAAATGTTCAAATTTGGCTAATAAGTTTTCTCTTTTTGAAAAAATTCCAATACGAGTAACATTTTATGGCCTGATCATCATTGGCGCTTTAAGTATTTACGCAGAAAGTTTACTTTGGGGATTGATCTATACTGTATTTCTTATTTTCGGAGCAATTATCCTTCTCTCCTGCCTTTGTACCCATTGCCTTTACCCTTTTAGATACTCGGATTGCCTTATTCTTCCATTTAAAGTAATTAAAAAAATATGTAAATTTCGCTCACAACCAATGGGGATTATAGATACATTTGGTTTTATCATCGTTTTAGGAGGAATAGTTATTATTCCTCAATATTGGTTATTTAAAAATAATATTTTTTTGATTCTCTTTTGGGTATTTTGTTTCCCAACTTTCGCCATTTTCCCCTTATATTTCTGCAGAAGGTGTCGGCACCTAAGCTGCCCTTTCAATCATCCAAGTAAAAGGTGATTGAATGAAAAGGATTTTAGTCCTTGGTTCAAGCGGAGCTGGTAAATCTACTTTTTCACGAAGGTTAGGGGAATGTCTAGCTATTGAAGTTATTCACCTGGATTCTTATTACTGGCAGCCCAATTGGGTAGAGCCTCCTTGGGAAAAGTGGCATGAGAAGTTGAACATTTTATTACAAAGAGACGCTTGGATAATGGACGGAAACTACATTAATTCTTTGGATTTCCGGTTCAAATATGCAGATAGTGTTGTCTTTATTGATTTTAACAGATATGTGTGTCTATGGAGATGTTTTAAAAGATTCATTCAAAACAAAGGTAGTAATAGGCCGGAATTGGCACATGGTTGTGATGAAAAGATAGATTGGGAATTTTTTAAATGGATTTGGAATTATCCTGAGCATATCAAGCCCATCATATTGAAAAAATTAAATAATCAATCAGAAAAGAAGGAAATTTATATATTTAAAAGCTATGGGGAGATAGAAGAGTTTTTTAAAAAGGTAAAATTGCAAAAAAGGTAGATTAATCACTTCAAGCTTAATATTTTTGTTTCCCTCCCTGGTACCGAAAATAAAATCAGATAATTGAGCAGGGCTTTCAAGGCAAAAAGTCGTCTTCAAGAACCTGGATACGTGGCTCTGGGGAACTCAAAATGGATAAATATACAGAATGGCTAAATAGGCAAGTTGATTTTTAAAATTGGTGCCCAAAGCATTGCCCGAATAAAGATAAGGAGTTAAGTCTGTTGACCTAACCCCTTGTTTTATTTAATACGCCCGGCAGGGCTCGAACCTGCGACCTGCGGATTCGAAGTCCGACGCTCTATCCATCTGAGCTACGGGCGCTTCTTAGAGGGTGAGTGGAGGGACTTGAACCCTCGGCCACTGGAGCCACAATCCAGAGCTCTATCCAAACTGAGCTACACCCACCATAAAATTTTGACTTAGTATACACTTTCAGTAACTATTTTGCAACCCTTGCTGGATCATTCTCCATCATTGTTCCGGGTCATTCTCATACTTCTATCTGTCAAACTAAAAGAAAAATTATTTCTTCCTGCTAAAAAAAATGGTTTCGGTGATTTTTGTCCTTTTTAACGATTAAATAGTAATACTTACCTATCACCTAGGAAAACAAAAGGGGACTTACGTATGTTAGAAGAATATCCTGATTGGTATCTTTTTATTAAAGAACAACATATAAATTTCATTGATGCTGTGGAAAACCTTGGTAAAGTCACTAGGCATTAAGGCTCTTTAGATGAGAAAACATCTCATCTTATCCAACTGGCTGCAGCTGTGACTATCCGCTCGGAGGGTGCTGTTCACAGTCATGTAAGAAGAGCTCTTAAGATGGGCACCAAACCTGAAGAAATCTACCATGCGATTATACTTCTTACCAGCACAATTGGATTTCCGGATGTAGCCGCTGCCTTAAGCTGGGCGAAAGATATCATTGAAAAAGAATTAAAGTAACTGCGCTTATTCCATATTTCTATAGTACATTTTTAATAAAATACTGCTCCAAGGAGTCACCTCCCTGAAGCAGCATTACAACTATACCTGACATGAATTATAAGGGTTCGAAAGATTCACAATCCGGTTCTTTTCCATGATATCCAACTTCTATCCCCTCTGCCGTGCAAGACATCTCCTTATTATGCCGACAATCCTTCACATGACATGGCTCCTACATGCCCCATTTGAGATGGTCCACCATGTTGAGTTGAGTGGGCATAGGTATCACATTTTGGCTCAATACTTCCTATGGTAATAGCTTCCGCATGACACATATTGTTCTTGTTATAAAAACAATCCTGAACATTGCACTGCTTTATTTTGGGCATCATTGTTGATTTCCCCTTTTGTTGTGGGTTCTCTTTTCTACTGCATTAATAGCATACTCTTTTTTAATTTCGTCAATTATACTGATAAAAATCCACATTTTTCTGTATATATGGCTCAAAATTATTGTATCAGAACTACATTTTTTTTCTCTCTTACTCATCTACCTAAATGTAAACTTTCCAACACATTTTTACCCATTTTGAGAAGACATCAACATGACTCAAGACCACCGCACGTCTTAAAGAGGTCTCCTAAAGCCTTGTCTTTCAACTTTTTTATGATTTTCTTTTAAGTAGCACAGAATATGCAAGAGGAGTATTTATCTTTATGGCGAAGGATTGTATTTTACAATTCCAATTATATTTTTATGAGATTCTTCAACGAAAAGGGAATTTGACGAAAAAGGAAAATCAGAAAAAAAAATGAAAAGGAAAAAAAAATTTACCAATGAATACCATATTCATTATCGTTTTTTTCTATTTTGTAATCGCTGTTTTTATTAATGAAAAAATTCAAAGGGAAGCACAATTTATTACACAAAAAAAATTTTTTGGAAAATTGTAATAGACTTTCACCTTATTCTACTGTTTTGTCCTTTATATTTTATTTGGTGGTGGAAGTATCGAGGAAAAATAAAGACCAATGATAGAAAAATGTCTTGAAATGAATCAATTTTTTTATAATTATTTATTTTACATATACTTATAGATTTTTTTGTTTTGAATCATTTTCTCATTTCTAAAGCATTATTTATTTTATCCATTACTTCTCATTCACTATTGATAATCTAGAAACAGAAGTAATGGGTAAATAACATAAAATAATATGTAATAAATAGAAATAATATTAATAAATTCAACCTTAACATAATGCCTCGCTCCTTCCTCTCATTGCTCTGTCAAATAGATGGGTTACTATGAGTTTATTTTCTTTATTGGCAAAGTAATGCTATTTATTTAAAAAAATAGAACTTCCCGCATGAAAAAAGAAAGAATATTGTAGATACCTATTATAAATGCATAATTAATACCACATTTTTAAAGGTTTTGTTTTTTACCTTCCTAATCTTTGGAACATCATATACGCTTGCGTAAAATCAGGTTTTATCATTAAGCTGTTTTGATACTCTTGCGCTGCTTTGGTAAATTCACCCAGTTTTTCATAGCTAACCCTAAATAGTAATGGGCTTCTGCATCCTCCCAGTTTAATTGGATAACTTTGTTTATAAGCATTAATGGCTTTATGGAAAAATGCTCTTTGTATGAAAGCAGCGGCTACATTAAAATAAGAAAATAAGCTTGTGTGTTCTGATAATCAAATTGAATAGCTTCCGGCCATTCCTTTTTGGCTAAATCAAGGGTCCCTTGCTGATAAAACAAAGCCCCTAAACCAAGGTGGGCTTCAAAATTTTCTTTATTCAATAAGAGGTCTTTTTGGTAATGTACAAGAGCTTGCTTAATTTTCCCAAGTCTCGAATAGACATCTACTAAACTGATATACCCTCCGGGATCATCAGGAGCTAAATCAATAACCTTATTCCAAAGAGGCAGAGTACTGGGATTAGATATGCTGGGAATTATATTTTGGGGATACTAGCCAGGCACTAACACTAAACGGATAAAAGAAAAATCTATTCCTCGACAAACATAATCAATCAGTTTTGGGCGAAGATTTATCAGAATTTCCCTTTTCTTTTTCTGGAGAAGCTTTCTTTTCTTTTAATGCAGAAGGTTTATCCTGGAGAGGTAGGTCTATTTTTTTATACTCTGAAGGTATCTCAAATAATGAATTGTCTATTTTCTTTTTATGGTCAATTTTGACTGTTTTGGTCACCATATCAATTTTTTTCCCTTGCACATTTAAATGGACTATGATTTCGATTGGATAACCAGGAAATTGCTTTAATTCCTCTATGATTTTTCTTTGCCCAAAATAATCCGACATTCGCAATCTCGTTTCCTGGGGTAATTTTACCTTTTCACTCACCCAGTACTCAACATCAGTTGATACCCCTCTTGCTGAGCTGGTCAACAATACCTGATATACTTCACCCCATGTATCAACCTTTTTCTTTTTATCTGTTTTTTTTGCAGTAACTTTTATCTCTTTTTCCACAGCAGCAAATTTAGATTTTAAATCAATATCTTTTATCGTTTTTTCTTTTTCATTAATTTGGTATGCTTTGTCTTGATCCATCCTGATAATCAAAATATTATCCTTATCATTACTATTGTAATAGCGAACACAGTCCTTTTTTACCCATAACTCTAAAACCGAAGCACCTCCGGCAGATTCCCCATCAATAAAAGTTTCTGTATGCTTTTCAATGTAATAATTTTGGCTAGGTATACTGCGAAGTGAAGCGCAACCATTCAATAATAAGCTTCCCATTAAAAGCCCAAAGACTACAAATAAACATTTTGATAATTTCATTATTCTTCCCCTCTAGTGAATGTTAATTTATCTAAAATTTTAGAATATGCAAAATCTTCCCTTTTGACAATTGCCCTATTAATGCTAATTTTTTGCCTTTTTGTCAAATCAAAAGTATGACCACCATCGCCCTGTACAAAATGAAAAAAAGGCGGTAGTATCTATAAAAATTACTCAAATTTTCATTAAAAATATGAAATGAACACCGATAAGCTTCATTCCCATCAATACCATAAAAAAAATATTTCTCGATTACTCCTATCCCTTTTATTAAATTTGATTATTTTTTTAATCGAATTATTTGCCGAAATCTTCTCTCATAGCTTAGCACTTATTTCAGATTCTCTGCATAATTTAAGCGACTTTAGCTCAATTCCGGTTACCTTGGGAGTAAACCTACTCTATTTAAAAAAAGTTACTTATACAAAAAGTTATGGCTTTAAGAGAGCTGAATCTATTGGAGCAGTTTTAAATATAATTTTATTACTCTTAGTATCAATTTTTCTCTTTACACAGGGAATAATTCGTATTCAAAATCCCAGGCCGGTCTCGGGGAGCGTAATAGTTTGGATCTCCCTCATAGCCTTTATGGCTAATTCGATTGCCGTAATAATTTTACACAAAGGAGCCGCCTCTGATCTTAGCATTAAAACTGTGACTGTCCATCTCATGGCGGATGCGATCTCCTCATTTAGTATTATTGTAACCGGCGTGATACTCCATTTCACCAATTGGTATATTCTTGATCCTATTATTTCGATTGTTATTGCCTTTTTTATCCTCTGGAATTGCTGGGAAATAATGAGAGAAGCCTTTAATATTTCTCATGTCACTATTCAACCGGAAACGCAAAAAGTTGAAAATCCGGCCACTCTATGCCAGGAATATTAATATTTACTTATTAATTTTTTTAAAATTTTATTCATTATTAATTAATTCATTGTTTAATAAAAGTCTATTTTTTAAATCAAGCTAATTCGGGGCGAAGGTAGTGAAATTCTTACAGAAAAAACAACAAAAAATTATCGCCCTGGCCCTCTTAGGTATAGGGATACTTCTGCTGGTATTTATCATCTCTTCAATTGGCCCGGTTCAAATTCTTAATTCCCTGAAAACAAGTCGTACTTCTTTAATTTTGGCAGCCTTGTTCATCTTTATCATCAATTTACATCTCAGAAGCCTTAAATGGTTTTTCTGGCTATATTGGAAAAAAATTCCCATTTCATGGAAGGCTGTTATCCCTTGTTATTTCAGTAATATTTTTCTCAATAACTTTACTCCGATAAGGTCCGGGGAAGCGCTTGCCCCCTTCCTTTTAAAAACCTATTGTGGGGTACCTCAACGATACGGATTTTCTCTGATTATTCTCGATCGTTTGATAGAGGCGTTTGTCTTTCTTTTTATTATGTTTGCTATTTCCTATCAACTCTATTTTGGAAATCTGATAGTTCAAAACGTAATAATCCGAAAAATAGCCTTTTTCTTTTGTCTTTTTCTCACATTAAGCCTCCTGGTCCTTTTTGTTTTTCTATTAAAAATAAATAGGATAGCTGCCCTATTAAAAGGCATTGCTCTGGGGCGCACTGATTCTAAAAGTAAGATATTAACTACACTTTCTAACTGGATATCTTCTTTGGCGGAAGCAATGCGAGAGATCACTTCTAAAAAATCGGTAATAACCTGCCTAAGCTTAACAATTATTGCCTGGGCTCTCGATTTCCTCTATTTATATATCCTGGTCAATTCATTAATTCCCATTTCATTTTTTCATAGTCTATTTTGTCACTCTTTGGCTATTGCTACCGCTTTTTTCTCTTTCATCCCGGGAGGGATCGGCATAGGCGCAGCAAGCTATCTTACCATTGCAGTATTACTGGGATATTCAAAAGTTCCCATCGGAGCGGCAGTTATTCTGAACTCATTTTTAGTTCATTCGTTACGCTTGATATTAGGATTAAGCTCCTTTTTATTCTTAATTTATAGAAAAAGGGAAGTATTGCTACAGGTTTTAAAAGGTTCACCTGATTAAAAAAATTGATTATACTCAGTGAGGGAATAAATTACGCTTTACTATTCTTTCTTTCTTCCTCTCAACAAGCCATACCACTCCCCCAACCCATACCCGATATGGGTCACCAGATAAGAAAAAAAGAGGGACGGGAATAATCTCCAGCCCTTTTTCCTTCGACATAGTTCATACCCGGTAATTACCCCCAAAATGGGGAAGTAGAAAAGGGGTAAAAGGCATAAAGGAGTGAGCCAGGCAAAAAAAGGAAGCACCATGGCCAGAATAAATAAGGGAGGGATAAGGAACAATACATGGAAATGGGAGGGGTGTTTTTGGATCACCCATATTCTTCCCTTTCCATAGGTGATCATATTTAAAAACCACTTGTAAAAATTTGTGCGCATTTTATGAAAAACAAAAGAGTCTTTTAAAAACATAAGGTGATAACCTGCCAGTTTCAGGCGATGGTTGAATTCCGTATCTTCACAAATATTATGATAGGTTTCATCAAATCCTTGAAGCTTTTCTAAAACTTTTTTTTCATAGAGAATATTCAAGGTGGGAATATGCTGCA
>JAUWIR010000088.1 GCA_030605265.1 Pseudomonadota bacterium
GAGTTACCTCCAGTATGGGTTAGGTAGTTAAATCATTCTAATACACGCTGGGAGGCTTCTATGTTTGCAGCGCAGCAAAACTTTAAACATCTATCGACCCATTGATAATTAATCATTACCAGCTTGCTCTAGGTAATTTTTGTACCACTAAATCATCGTAATTTCAAGGGTGGTCTTATCAGAGGTCTTTTTGGCCCCCTGATCCATTACTTTGCCCCAGAGCTTTATGACAGTTATTTCAAACCATTGGGGTTTACGCCGTCAGCTCTCGTATTCCAATCCTCCTAAGGGCGCTAAACGCTATTTTTAAAAAGGAGATACCCTGTCCTTCTTGATTAATGCTTATTGGTTCTAATGGTGCAAAAAACCCTTTATGGTTGCGGACAATACTATATTTCCAAATTATGAAGAAATTCATGGGCAGGCAGCATTTTGGCAATACATTTTTCGCTAAATAAGCTCATCCTTTAAGCATATTATATGTCTTTAAATGGAATATTAAACTGGAAATCAAAAATAATTCTATATAATTGAAAATATTTAATAAAGGTATATATATTCCTACAATTTAAATCCTTAAATTTCATGTGTATTTTCAATTAGATTCACCTCTATATTTATAAAGAATTCAAGGACTTATTAGTCATTTTGTATACAACTTTAGCTAGTATTATTAGCCATATTTATATTTATATAAATATTTATCTATATATTTTGCATTTGCTTGATAAATTATTAAGGATTTGATACCATTCAATAAGTAATCATTCAAACCCCTCACCCCAACCCTCTCCCCAGCAGGGAGAGGGAGCTAAAAAGGTAAGGCTTAAGGCAGGGGGACTGAACGGTTACTTCAATAATAACTGGAAATAGGTCAATTACTTTCAATAATCGATTAGTTTTAATTTCTCTCATGTGTAATTTGAGCTTCGAGGGCAACCAACTGTATAGGGTAAGGCTGGTTAAAATGGGGAAAGAAATGCTGGAAGTAAAAACATATTATTGATTCAATTCATCCACTATTGATATCAAATCTTTATTATCCCATGAATCTTTACCGTTTTTTGAAACCCCAATTTTTTCCTCCTAATTTTTTCACCCAATCCCTTTGCAGACTTGTTTAACTATTTATTTATGAAGGACTAAAAACTTAAAGAACAAATCTGGCGGAGAATAAAAAGAAGGAAATTTACGATAATCTCCTCCATAGGATTGGTGTTGCGGACGCCTTTGCCAACATCTTATCCGTAAAATTTGAGGAGTACCTTGAGCGGCCATTCAGGCTCATAGCGGCCATTAGGGGAAAAGGCACAAAGCATAGCGGCAGCCCCTTTTCTCTGGGCTTCTTTTTACTAAGGACCAGGATAATGATAGCTATTTACAGATGCACGAGGTCTTTGGGTTGGATCTTAAAAAGTCAAACCTGGTTACCCTTTCTGCCTGTGAGACAGCCCTATCAAAGGTGCAGGGAGAAGATGACTTAAGTGGCTTATCCCGTGCATTTTTTTATGCCGGCACTCCCTCCATCCTGGCCACCTTATGGGAGGTAGATGACAATTCTACCTATATCCTGATGGAACATTTTTATAAAAATTGGCTAAAAGGGATGAGTAAACCAGAGGCCCTAACCAGAGCACAGACGGCTTTAAAGCAAATACCCCAATACACCCACCCCTATTACTGGGCGCCATTTGTTCTGATCGGAGATTGGCATTAGGGGTTAGGGGCATTAGGTAGTTTTGATTGGAAGGTGAAGCTTTTTGCAATTTAATGACCTTTGTTTTATAAAGAGAAAATAGAGTGAGATAACTGAGATAACTTTGATAGCAAAATTTAAGTTTGAAAATTTAGGAGGCTTTATGCGAGGGAACTCTCAAAAACAAGATGAAATAAAGAAAATTATTAAAATGATCACCGAAAAATACCGGCCGGAAAAGATAATTCTTTTCGGCTCTTATGCTTATGGTATTCCGGATGAAGACAGCGATGTAGATCTTCTTATTGTTAAGGAAACAAATGAGCTGCCATTTTATCGTCGATTTAAGGTGAGGAAATTGTGTCAGGACCCTCAACGCCATATTCCCTTTCAGCCTTTGGTTATATCACCTCAGGAACTGGCAACCAGGTTAAGAATGAATGACCCCTTTTTCAAAGAAATCCTGGAGAAAGGAGAGGTGTGTTATGCTGCCTGAAGAATCAAAACTCCCCCAAGATTGGTATGAAAAAGCCAAAAAGGATATGAGGCGGGTTAAGGTGTTATTTGAAGATGGAGATATAGAGGGCGCCGGTTTCCATTTACAGCAAGCTGCAGAGAAGGCTTTGAAGGGTTTTTTGTTAGGAAGGGGCTGGAAATTGAAACGGACACATGATTTGGAAGATTTATTAAATAGTGCGATTGAATTTGAACCTGCTTTAGAAAAATATCGTGAGTCATTGCAGTTTGCTACAGAATTTTATATTGAGGATCGCTATCCCTATTTTGGATCTACTGTTCTCCCTAAAGATGAATTCGAAATTTATAGGAAAAAAGTCTTTGAATTATTGCACCTTCTAATATAATAGGTCAAAACAGTATTAGTGTTGATAATGAATCCGGAGAAACCCTTACACCCTCTTCGTAGCCTTTCCGAGCTGCCTGCTGGTTTTCTTTAATTACCTTCTCTCCCTTTTTCCGGAAATAAGCTCGCAGGTATTGTTCTAAGGGGTTTAGTTCATAGTCGAGAATACCTATGGCGGCACCTACAACTACGATATTGGTAAAAATAGGGCCACCACTTCCTTTGGCTAAACGGTTTAAAGGAATATTTATGAATTTTCCTTTCTCAGTCGAGAAAGCCTTGATACTATTTTGCTCCTTATTTTTTCTTTAATCCGGAAGCTATCATAAACCAAGCCATTAAATTAAGCTGATAAAATCATTGGCTCAATAGTTTAATCGCTTAACAGCAAATACTGAAAAGCTGCATTCTTAAAATGAAAATTCCTGTGTTATTAAATATAATATAAATTTTGGGTATCTGGTTGAGAAAAAAATAGAAGTAATTTTTCTTGAAAAAAAATTCTTCATTTTACCGATATATAAAACAAAAAAAAATCAACAAGTATTATAAATTAATCTTTTATTATTAAAAATTTAAATTAGCTAATTATTGCTGAGAATGCAAAAGCTGATCAATTCTATCTTAGTTTCTTTCAGTTATTGAAAATAGGAAAAATCATTATGAAAAAAAAGGTGGCCTTTTTGTTTCCCGGGCAAGGTTGTCAATACGTAGGAATGGGTAAATTTTTATACGATCATTTTAATGAAGCGAAACTCATTTTTGAAGAAGCAAATGATGCCCTGAGCTTTAATATCAAAAAACTTTGTTTTGAAGGTGATCTTAATACCCTCACCTCAACGAAAAATGCTCAACCCGCCATCCTTACTGTTGGCTATGCCTCTTACCAGGTGTTTCAAAAACGGATAGGATTTCAACCCCAATTCATGGCAGGGCATAGTTTAGGGGAATATACGGCGCTCACTTGCGCAGGGACAATAAATTTTCCTGATGCATTAAAGATAGTACAAAAAAGAGGCAAATTTATGCAAAAAGCATCCGCCTCTGATTCAGGTATGATGGTAGCTATTAATAACATAAGTGTCGATTTAGTCAAAGAATTGTGTATAACAAAAAATCAAAAAGAGAGCGCTGTTATTGCCAATTACAACAGCCCATCGCAGACTGTAATTTCAGGAAATGCTCAAACAATAAAAAAAATCGCCCGGGTTTTAAAGGGAAAGGGGGCAGGAATTTTTTACTTAGATGTAAGCGGTCCTTTTCATAGTCCCTTAATGAAGGTCCCTGCCAAGGACCTTAATAAAGAAATTCAAAAGTACTCATTTAATGAGTTAAAAATTCCTGTTATCTCTAATACGGATGTTTGTGTTTATAAAAGCAAAGAGGAAGTTATTGATGGTCTTACACGACAGATGACTTCCCCTGTTCGTTGGTTGGAAACCATGAAGTTTTTAGAAAAAGAAGGAATTGAAATTATTATTGATACGGGCCCTAAGGCTATTATTCGAAATTTAGCCGGGAATAACTCAGCAAATTTCCTTACTTATTCCTTAGATAATATTGAAGATAGAAAAAAGTTAAGAGAACTATTCTCTGAACAGGCTGCTGTTTTTATAGAAAAGTCCTTGGCTATGGCTATTTCAGAGAAAAATAATAATTGGGATAATGATGAGTATAAAACAGAAGCAATAGCCCCTTATAACGAGATAAAACAATCATATTTTACCAAAAAGGGAAAAAAGGCATTTTTTCAGTCTCATGATATGAAAAAAGCAATGAAAATGTTTCAACAGGTATTAAATACGAAAAAAGTACCTGAAGATAGTAAAAAAGAACGCATACGCCGGCTGATTAATACAATAGGGCCTGGGGAGGATCTTTTCCCACATCTCAAAGAGAGAGCCGGCATATGAAGAAAATCGATTTAAATTCTCTCAAGGTAAATAAAAAAAGAAAAAACAAAATTACTATTGAAGAAATCTCCAAAAGGGAAATAGCCATTATTGGTATGGCCGGTTATTTTCCCTTTGCAGAAAATAAAGAAGAGTACTGGCAAAATATAAGAATCGGAAAGGACTGCATTGAAAAAGTCCCGGAAAACAGGCAAAAAGATATAGATGCCATTTTTGAATGTATTCATGGGGATAATTTGGAATTACACTATAATATAGGCTCTTATCTGAAAAAAATCGATACCTTTGATTTTCATTTTTTTAAACTTACCCCTACTGAATCCTCATTAATGGACCCCTGCCATCGGCTTTTCCTTCAATGTGCTATGGAAGCTATTGAAGATGCAGGCTATGGTGGGGATTGCCTAAAAGGCAGCAAAACCGGCGTTTTTGTTGGTTTTGCCTCAGACTTCAAGGCCTGCAGCTACAAGGACCTCATTAGAAAAATAGACCTGACTCTTATGCCTCTTGCTTTCCCGGGAAACCTCCCTGCCCTGCTTCCGGCCCGAATTGCTTATTTTCTTGATTTAAAAGGACCGACAGCCTGTCTTGATACAGCCTGTTCATCATCACTGGTGGCAGTTCATTTAGCCTGTCAGTCAATACGCCGGGGGGAATGTGAAATGGCCCTGGCCGGAGGGGTAAAAATAGATCTCCTCCCTATTGATTATGGAGTAAAAATAGGTATTGAATCTTCTGACGGCTACTGTCGTGCCTTTGATGATAAGGCTGATGGGACCGGAATAGGAGAAGGTATTGGCGCTGTATTATTAAAACCTTTTTATAAAGCTATTGAAGATGGCGATCATATTTATTCAATAATAAAAGGGAGCGCCATAAATCAAGACGGCCGTTCTATGGGCATAACCGCCCCTAATGCCGCAGCGCATGAAGAGGTTATAGCCCTTGCCTGGGAAGATGCCCAAATCGACCCGGAAACAATTGCTTATATAGAATCTCACGGAACAGGGACAAAAATTGGCGATCCTATTGAAATAGAGGATATTACGCGGGCATTTACCAGATATACACAAAAAAAGCAGTTTTGTGCCATTGCTTCAGTAAAGAGCAATATTGGCCACCTTTTTGAAGCTTCAGGAATGCCGAGCTTAATAAAAGCTTCACTTGCTTTGAAAAACAAAGAAATTCCTCCATCAATACATTTTGAACTGCCTAATAGGGAAATAAATTTTATTGATAGTCCTGTATATGTAAATGATAAACTAAAAATTTGGGAGAAAGATGCTCATCCCCGGCGTTGTGGAATTAATTCATTTGGAATGGGGGGAACAAATTGCCACTTGATTTTAGAAGAAGCTCCACCATTACCTGATAAAACTGATACAAAGAATATTTTTTATTTATTTCCCTTGTCAGCTAAGACCAAAACTTCTATGACAAATCTTTTGCATAAATATCAGGACTTTTTTGCCAAGGATAGGAAAAAATTATCTCTTGCAGATATTTGTTTTACGGCCAGCAGAGGAAGAGGCCATTACAATCATCGGCTTGCCTTTATAATTAAGAGCAAAAGGGAACTAAAAGATAAAATTAAAAAAACTATTTTTACAGAGATAAATAATATTCCCGAAGAAATAGGCTTTTATGGTGAACATACTATCTCAGTATTGCCTGATGGAAAAATTCGTCAAGGTGAAATTTCTCAGGAGCAAAAAAATTTGTTAACCAAAAAAGCGCAAGACTGCACCTCTCAAGTAGTTGCTGACCGATCTATCGAAACATTAAAAGAGCTTTGTAAATACTATATTCAGGGCGCGGATATAAACTTCAGTAAGCTTTACAGCCGTAAACAGAATAAAAGGGTCCCCCTTCCGATTTACCAGTTTGAAAAACATCGATGTTGGGTAAATATTCCTGAAGAAATAATTGAAAAAATAAAAAGAAAAAAAGCCTCACATTATGAAACAGTATGGATTGAAGCGCCCATTGAAGAATCGGTAAATAAAGGAGCAATAAAAAAAATCGAGGAAAAGACAGCTCTTTTATTAAAGAAAAAATCAATGTTTGCTGATGGTTTACAAAAGGAATTAAGGAAAAACAATGTCCGGGTAATTGAGGGATACGCCAATACTAAAGAAGAATTTCAGGACCTTTTCAAAGAGATTAAATCTCAGGATATATCTTATATCATTTTCCTGCAAACCCTGGAAGAAAAACCTCTTGTTCATCTGGAGGAGTTAAAACGCAGTCAGAAGGAGGGGTTACAGAGTCTCTTTCATTTGCTGCAGGCCATAAACGATACTAACATGAATGATAGTACGACCATTGTCTATGTTTCCGATTATGCTTTTGAAGTTGACGTGCAAGAAGAATGGTTAAAACCTGAAAACGCAACACCTTTTGGCTTATTGAAGGTTGCAGATAAAGAATTCCCGCAGATAGATTTTATAGCTATTGATATTGATGAGAAAACAACACCTGAGGTGATCATAAATGAACTTTCTGTTGATTCGAATATTTTCTTAAAAGCCTATCGTGGAGGCAAACGTTATTATGAGCAGTTCCAACAGGTGGATTTTACTACTAAAAAAGAGCGCACAATAGAAATTAAGGAAGATGGTGTCTATGTAATAACCGGTGGTTTAGGGGGGATTGGTTTGATTATGGCCAATTACCTGGCTGAAAAAAAGCCGGTCCATCTTGCCCTCATAAGTCGCTCAGGAGTACCAAAAGGGAAGGATAAGCCGGCTTATCTCAGAAAGATTACAGCCAAAGGGGCCTATGTGGAATGTATAGCCGGAGATTGTACTGACAGTCAAAGGATGTCAAAAGTTTTTAAAGATCTCCACCAAAAATACGGCCGAATTAACGGCATTATTCATAGCGCAGGAACTATTGAGGTTGATACTCTCCTTAATCGCTCTGAAAAAGATTTTCTCTCAGTGCTTGCTCCAAAAATCGAGGGGACTTTTATTCTTGATCAACTTACCAAGCACGAAAAAATGGATTTTTTCATTCTTTTTTCCACAGTAGCCACCATTTTTACTGCAGTCGGCCAAGCTGATTATGCAGCTGCAAACATGTATCTTGATGCCTATTCTCATTATCGAAATAAAAAGGGCCAAAATACACTGGCCATTAATTGGGTGGCCTGGAAAGATGTGGGCATGTCGGCAGTCCATACAGGAGTCAGCCAGGATCTTGTATTTAAAGCCCTCACTATAGAAAAAGCCCTCAAAGGTTTTGATAAAGCGCTGCAGTATTCTCTTAAAAATACCCTTATAGGTGAAATCAACTACTCGGATCAAATAGTCTTTTTATTGGAAAAATATCCATTAACCCTTTCTCCGGAGATTATAGAGCTCCTCCACAAAAAAAGAGAAGGAAAGAGTTCAAGCAAGGGGCCCGGGACTTTGAACATTACCTCAGTAAGGTTAATAGGCAGGGAGAACAATAATTATACTGAAACTGAAAAAGTCTTAGCGAAAATTTGGGGTAAGGTCCTTGGATTTGAAGAACTGGATGTTTTTGCTTCTTTTTATGCTATGGGAGGAGACTCAATCCTGGCCATGAGCATAGTAAATGAAATTAACAAAAAATTCAATATTACCATTAATATATCAGAACTTCTTAATTACGTGGATATTGCCTCTCTGGCTGAAATGCTTGATAGGGATTACTTGAAAAAAGAAGGCACAGAGGCATTAAAAGAAGGCACAAAGGAACAAAGGCACAGAGGCACAGAGGATGAAACTTTAAAAGAAGGCACAGAGGCACAGAGGCATAAAGGCACAGAGACTAAAACTTTAATAGAAGGCACAAAGGCTGAAACTCCGCATAAAAAGAATAAAATTTCCTGTGCAATCAAGTTAAAAGAAGACACAGAGGCACAGAGGCATAAAAACACAAAGGCTGAAACTTCGCTCAGGTTCATCAAAGAACATACTATACCCTCCCCGGGTGTTATACTCTTAGAGCCTGTTGAAAAAAGAGAATATTATCCTGCCACATCCGCCCAAAAGCGTCTTTTTTTCCTCAGTCAATTTAAACATATTAGTACAAGTTATAATCTTCCTGTTATTTTAAAGGTTAAAGGAAGGTTTGATAAGGAGCGGTTGGAATATGCAGTAAAAAAACTAATCGAGCATCATGAAGCCTTAAGGACATCCTTTGAATTACTGGATGATGAGCTTATACAAAAAGTACATGAAGAGGTGGATTTCAAAATCCAGTATATTCACCTCAATAAAACTACAATAGATGAAGAAAACATTGCCCAATTGGCCAAAGAGTTTATTCAACCCTTTGATTTATCCAAAGCCCCCTTATTCCGGATTGCTTTGGTTACCACTCTATCAGATGAGAAACATCTCCTTTTCTATGACTTTCATCATATTATTGCTGACGGGAGTTCAATTGAAATTTTTAATGAAGGCTTTATTCGTTTATACACTGGAGAGAAATTTTCCGCCTCAACAGTCCAATATAAAGATTTTGCAGTTTGGCAAGACAAATTATTTGAAACCAGACAAATAAAAGAACAGGAAAAGTATTGGCTCAATGCATTCTCCGGAGATATACCCAAGATAAACTTGCCTACTGATTTCCCCCGCCCAAGTATTTTCACCTTTCAAGGGCATACCTATCTTTTCAAACTGGATTATGAAGATACGCAGCTTTTCAAAAAAATGGGTGTGGAAAGCAAGGCAACCTTATTTATGAATATCTTGGCAGCTTTTAACGTGCTCCTTCATAAATATACAGGACAGGATGATATAATTGTTGGTTGTGGGATAAGCGGGCGTTCGCATAAAGATTTGCAAGCAGTGATGGGCATTTTTATCAATGCCCTGGCTATGCGAAATCAACCACACCCTCAAAAAAGTTATAAGGAATTTTTAAAGGAAGTACAGGAAAACTCTCTAAATGCCTATAAAAATCAAGATGTTCAATTTGAAAGATTAATAGACAAACTTGACCTTCCCAGAGATCTATCAAGAAATCCACTTTTTGATGTATCCCTTGTTGTCCGGAATTTTGAACGTTCCAAAAAAAGAATAAAGGAAAATATCTTTGATGAATGTTATTTCGACAGAAAAACCTCTACCTTTGACCTGACCTTATTTGTTGATGAAAAGGATGATGAAATCCATTTTACATTAGAATATTACTCAGCTTTATTTAAACAAGAAACCATTCAGCGATTTGCCCGCCACCTCATTACCATAATACAACAAGTCTCTAAAAATCCACAGGTCCTCATATCAGATATTACTATACTCTCAGATGAAGAAAAAAATCAATTGCTCTATGGATTTAACCAAACCAAAGCTGATTATCCCAAGGGGAAAACCATTTCGGAGCTTTTTGAAAAGCAGGTTAAGAAGATACCCGATAAAGCGGCGGTTGTATTTAAGGAAAAGCAACTAACCTATAAAGAATTAAACCAAAAAGCGAATCAACTAGCCGGAATATTGAGGGAAAAAGGAGTAAAGACTGACAGCATCGTGGGGATAATGGCTGAGCGCTCTCTGGAGATGATCATTGGGATAATAGGCATACTCAAGGCAGGAGGGGCATATCTGCCAATAGATCCCGGTTATCCGGAACAAAGAATAAGCTATATGCTGCAAGATAGCGGCGTATCCATTGTTTTAACCCAAGAGAGGTTACAGAAGCCGGCCTTTAAGGGCGAATTTTTACCTATTGATGACCAGAGGCTCTATTCGGGTGAAGACTCAAACCTTGATAAGGGCTCAAACCTTGAAATATTAAATAAACCCAAGGACCTTGCTTATGTGATTTATACTTCAGGCTCTACAGGAAAACCTAAAGGCACCTTGATTGAACATAAAGGTGTGGCCAACTTGAAGGCTTTTTTTGAGACTGAATTTGAGATTACAGCAAAGGATAATATCCTTCAATTTGCCAGCCCTTCTTTTGATGCTTCAGTCTGGGAAACCTTTATGGCCTTGCTGGCAGGCGCCACCCTTTTTATTGTACCAAAGGAAGTTATTGATAATGTGCGTTATTTTGAAGACTACCTAATTGATAATACAATCACTGTAGCCACCCTACCCCCTACTTACCTGGTTAATCTGGACCCTTCAAGAGTAACCGGTTTGAGATTACTGATAACTGCGGGTTCTGCAACAAATTGGCATTTATTAAATACATGGAAGA